>JAGHCC010000213.1 GCA_021160685.1 Desulfobulbaceae bacterium
AAAGTCCGGCTCAATTTTTTCTGTGTCAAACTCGTAAAGGGCATCCCAGGCTCCGCATAGCTCTTCCGTGGTGGGTCCTTTTGTCAGGTGACTCATCAAAAAAGCGCCCTGTTGCAGTTCCGGCTGCTTGTTTAAAATGACCTGGCAATAACATTCCCTGGTCTCGCTTCGGGAAAGATCTCGGCCTCCGGCCAGTTTCATGATCATTTTGCCAAAGGCTCGTAAGTTTTTTTCCTTCTCGTTCAGCATAATTTCGATTCTTAGATGTTCTGTCTGAATTTTTCTTAAGACTATAAAAGAGGTGCAAAGGGTTAACCCTCTGAACCTTTGTCCCTCTGTCCCTCTGTCCCTTTGCCCCTTCATCTCAGCTTCCTAAAACTCCAGCACTGTTCCAGCACAACAGGATATAATTCGATCTTGAAAAGCCGAAGTCAGAGCGGAAACGCCCCGATCACCCGTACAGTGAACCGGCCCTATTTGTTTCACCTGAAAAGATCGAAATGCATCCACCGTCTTTTGCAGCCGCTCAGGTTTTGCATTCAGAAGATGCAGGCCGCCCAGTACAGCAGAAAATTCGTTTATTGACAGCATTTGCGCAACATATTGGAGAATATTAACAATCCCGCTGTGGGCGCAGCCGACAAGCAGGACAGGACCCGAATCCGTCAAGACAAGCAGGCCGCTGTCATCAGGAAGAAGATCCGGTTCTTTCCCTTCGGGATCAAGAAAAAAAGAACCGCCGGTATCCTCAAAAGCGGTCTGCCGGGGGATGATGCCAAGAAAAAACAAACCGGGGGCAAGTTCGGTCACCTTGGAAACAACTTGCAAACGGTCGGCAAATTTCTCTGGCATTGTAATACCGATCTGTCTTGGCGGAGAGCCGGGCGACACACTGTATCTGGGTTCCAGGGCCGCCTGATGGGCAACAATGATTTCCGTATCAATTATATGACTCAAGGCCTCCAGGCCGCCGCCGTGATCATAATGACCATGAGACAGAACGATTTTGTCAATCCTGCTCAGATCAATGGACATTTCCCGGGCATTGGCCAGCAGCAGATCACTCTGGCCGGTATCAAAAAGAATCCTGTGACCCTCTTTTTCCACCAAAACAGCCAGACCGTGTTCGCTGCCGATCTCGGGACGGCAAGACTCATTTTCAACGAGAAAGGAA
Organism: Desulfobulbaceae bacterium; assembly: GCA_021160685.1. GTDB lineage: Bacteria > Desulfobacterota > Desulfobulbia > Desulfobulbales > SURF-16 > JAGHCC01. The sequence continues at coordinate 1,175 of JAGHCC010000213.1, forward strand.
AAACGTGTTTTTGGCATCATTTCTCACTTAATGTCATTAGGGTTAAGCAAAATGGTGTTTTGATCCACGAACTCCACGAAAAAACACAATTTTTTTCTTTTATTTTCGAGTAGTTCGTGGGTTTCATGGCTTATGCAAAATCGATAATCACGGTTTTGTAATCATTTGGGGTTTGTTGTCGTTGCAGTTCATCTTCAACCTGTTTAAGGCCAATAGTTTGCGTTACCAGATCATTCACCTCGACAGCGCCGGATGCCATGAGATCGAGGGCCTGACGCATATCAGCCGGACAGCAGCCATAGGCCCCGGCAAGTCGCTGTTCCTGGCGATGCAGCAAATTATGATCAAAAAACACTTCCCGCTCCTGCTTTGAAAACCCGGAAAAAAGGATCATCAAACCGCCCGGCTCAAGATGGCGTAAGCCAGTGTAAAAAGCCTCACGGGACGAGGCAGCCAGGAAAACAAGATCCGCGCTCCTTAGGCTGTCTGTTCCTCCCTCATTCCGGCAGTTTACGAGACGTCTTTCATCCAGGTCATGAAGATAAACTTTACACTTCGGCCAGAGGACCCGAGCCGCCCGGCCGGCCAGTCTTCCCATCAGTCCCGCGCCGAGGATCAGCAGGGAACGGGGACGATGACCGGCCATGCCTAATGCGTGAAGAACACAACCCAGCGGCTCGGCCAGGGAAGCCTGGACAAAATCAAGCGATTCCGGAACAGGACAGAAAATAAGCTGATTCAAGAAAGGAGAGGGGAGACCGATTTCAGCACCAAAGCCGCCATCCAGATGACAACCGAAAAGAGTGATTTCTAAGCAGAGATTCTCCCTGCCGGAGAGACAAAAATGGCAGCGTCCGCAGCAAAGGGCGGGCCAGAGAACAACCCGGTCGCCCTGACTGAAATTCAGCTCTGGAAAATCCCGGCAGAGAATGCCGCTGACCTCATGACCCAAAATGCGGGGCAATTCCATGGAAGAAGGCGGCGTACGAAATCCCTTGCGGTCTGTCTGGCAAATTCCGCAGGCCTGAACCTTTAAAAAAGGGGCAGGGAAGGGTGCATCCCGCCGGATGACGATTTTTCCCGGATCAACAAGGAACGCTTTTTTCATTCAACCTATGTCCCTAAGAGCTCACACGCCTGACAAAGGCCGACATATCTGTCCGCAACTGCTGATAACGCTCCAAGCTGAGACCTGCGCCCAAGGCAACAATCTTAGCCATCTCTTTGGTCAAGAAATCACTAGGGATATGGGCGTCGGCATTGACGGCAAGTTTCGCTCCGGCAGCAACAGCCACCCGTACCACATGACCATTGGTGAGAGAATGGCCCTTGCGGCCGGAAATCTCGATAAAAATATCGTTTTTCACCGCCAGCTCCGCCTCTTCAACAGTCAAAAAACCTGGATGGGCCAAGACGTCTACTCCGGCCTCAAGGGCCGCCATATTGGTGCCG
>JAGHCC010000327.1 GCA_021160685.1 Desulfobulbaceae bacterium
CAATAAACGTCCCCTCAAATCACTCAGTGATATGCTTAAGGGCAAACAGGGCCGATTTCGTCAGAATTTGCTCGGGAAACGGGTCGATTATTCCGGCCGAACCGTTATTGTTGTCGGTCCTCATTTACGTCTTCATCAATGCGGTTTGCCCAAGAAAATGGCACTTGAGCTCTTTAAGCCTTTTATTTACAACAAACTCGAATTGTTGGGCCATGTGACTACGATCAAAAGCGCCCGCAAAATGGTGGAAAAGGGCACCAAGGAGGTTTGGGATGTGCTGGACGACGTGGTGCGGGAGTACCCTGTGATTTTGAACAGGGCTCCTACCCTTCACCGTCTCGGAATGCAGGCCTTTGAACCGGTTCTGATCGAAGGAAAGGCGATCCAGCTTCATCCACTTGTCTGTTCGGCCTTTAACGCCGATTTTGACGGTGATCAGATGGCGGTGCATCTGCCCCTCACCATGGAAGCTCAGGTTGAAGCCAGGGTCCTGATGATGTCCACGAATAATATCCTCTCTCCCGCCAATGGCGAGCCGATTATTGTTCCAAGCCAGGATATTGTTCTGGGTCTGTATTACATGACCCGTGAACGTCTTTTCGTCAAGGGTGAAGGAAAATATTTTTCTTCACCCAGGGAGGTAAACATTGCCTATGATCATGGCGAGGTTGATCTTCAGGCTAAAATAAAGATTCGTATCAATGGGGAAATGGTGGACAGCACCACGGGACGAGTGCTGCTCAGTGATCTGCTGCCGGAAAATGTGCCGTTTTCCGAAATCAACAAGGTGATGAGTAAAAAAACTCTGAAAGGACTCATTAATTATTCCTATCGCCATGCCGGTACCAAGGCCACGGTTATTCTGGCCGATCGCCTGAAGGATATCGGTTTTGAGTTTGCCACCAGTTCGTCGATCTCAATCTGTATTAATGATATGAAGATTCCGGTGAGCAAGGATGAGATTCTGGAAAAGTCTGAGAATGAGGTCGTTGATGTAGAAAAACAATATTCAGATGGTCTGATTACCTCAGGGGAGAAATATAACAAGGTTGTTGATATCTGGTCCCGGGCAACCGATGATGTGGCCCAGGAGATGATGAATGAACTCAGTGTCGAGTATCTGCGTGATAAAGAGAATAAATTGATTGAGGCGCCGAGCTTCAATCCGATTTTTATCATGGCTGATTCCGGCGCCAGGGGGAGTAAGGATCAGATTCGGCAGCTGGCCGGCATGCGCGGATTGATGGCAAAACCGTCAGGCGCCATTATCGAATCACCCATCAAGGCCAACTTTCGGGAGGGGTTAAGTGTGCTGGAATACTTTATTTCTACCCATGGCGCCCGGAAAGGTCTAGCTGATACTGCCTTGAAAACGGCCAACTCCGGATATCTGACACGCCGGCTTGTTGATGTGGCCCAGGATTCAACTATTGTCCAGAAAGATTGTCAAACCCTTGACGGTATTGTGGCTGAACCCCTCGTCGAAGGCGGCGAAGTTATTCAAAGGGTTGGTGAGCGAATTCTTGGCAGGGTGGCTTTGGAAGATGTTTATGATCCGTTCAGCGGAGATCTTCTTGTTCAAGCCAATGAAGAGTTTACCGAGGAAAAAGTCGTCCTTATTGAAAATTCCGGCGTGGATCGGGTCTTAATCAGGTCCGTGCTGACCTGCCAGGCAAAACAGGGTGTCTGCTGCAAGTGTTATGGACGTGATCTGGGCAGGGGGCACATGGTCAATATCGGTGAGGCCGTTGGAATTATTGCCGCCCAGTCCATTGGTGAGCCGGGAACACAGCTGACAATGAGGACTTTTCATATCGGCGGCGCGGCCAGCCGGAGTGTCGAGCAGGCAGAGGTCAGAAGCCAGTTTGGCGGTACGGTGAGGTATCAGAATCTGCATTGCGTCACTGATGTTGAAGGCAGAATGATTGTCATGAACCGAAATGGCGAGATCAGTATTCTCGGTTCCAAAGGACGTGAACGCGAACGGTATCAGGTGACATACGGCGCTCATATCAATGTCCCGGATGGTGCACAAGTTGAAGCCGATACCCAGATTGCCGAATGGGATCCGTATACCATTCCCATTGTCTGCGAGATTGCCGGTAAGATTAAATTCGGCGATATTATTGAGGGAACAACAATGCAGGAGCTGGTCGATCCGATAACCGGCAAGTCCAGTTCTGTTATTATTCCCTCTAAAGTCACTCAGTTGAATCCCCGTATTTCATTAAAGACTGAGAAAGGAAAACCGATCAAACTGCCGAACTCCAACAGCCCGGCTCGGTACACACTGCCGGTGGGCACGATTATCATGGTTAACGAGGGGGATATGGTCGATCCCGGTTATATTATTGGCAAGATTCCGCGTGAAACAACCAAGACAAAAGATATTACCGGTGGTCTGCCACGGGTGGCCGAGCTTTTTGAGGTCAGAAAGCCCAAAAAGCTTGCCGTGATTTCCGAGATTGACGGACGTGTCTCATTCGGCAAGGAACTCAAGGGCAAGAGGCGTGTCGTTGTCACCCCGGAACTTGGTGAAGCCAAGGAGTATCTGATTCCCAAGGGCAAACATATCAGTGTTCATGAGGGAGACTATGTCAAGGCCGGTGAGGCAATGATGGACGGATCTCCACATCCAAATGATATCCTCCGAGTTCTAGGCGTTAAGGAACTGGCCAAATTTCTCGTGAATGAGATCCAGGAAGTGTATCGTCTGCAGGGTGTAAAAATTAATGATAAACATATTGAAGTTATCGTTCGCCAGATGCTGCGCCGTGTCCTGATCACCGGCGTCGGTGATAGCACATTTATGCTTGGTGAACAGGTCGAGTGGTGGAAATTTAAAGATGAAAATGAAAAATTGCTCGCCAATGGCGCCCAGCCGGCAGTGGCCGAGGCGTTGCTTCTCGGCGTAACCAAGGCCTCTTTGAGTACGGAAAGTTTTATCTCCGCAGCTTCTTTTCAGGAAACAACGAAGGTGTTGACGAATGCCGCCATGGCCGGCAAAGTCGATTACCTGAGGGGTTTAAAGGAAAATGTGATCATGGGTCGTCTTGTTCCGGCCGGAACCGGGCGTCTTGATCGCTACGCTGTGGAGGGAGAAGGTTAGGTACTTGCAACGTCAATTGTAAATATTCGGCTTGATAATAAATTATTACCAAAAGCATCGAAATGTAAATTTTGGATAACAGCAAAGCGGTGTCAGCCCTATATTTGGACGATCAGGTCTGCGAGCTATATTGATTCATATGCGAGTAAGCCTGATCGTTCAAAGATTGGGCATGCTAGCCGATATTTACCATCAATCAGATGTCTCTCTGAGCACGCCTGGTGTTCTTTGCCGCAGCTCGCAGGGATAGGGTTGCAAAGTTTGTCATTGACAGAATGGCTAGCTTCGGGTAAATTTTCTGATTCTCAAAAACTGAAGTTATTAGCTTAGGTTAACAACGAACATTTAAAATTGAAGTGAGAGGAGTCACCATAAATGCCAACCATTAATCAATTAGTCCGGCAAGGTCGAAAGAAGTCAGTGAAAAGGACAAATACGCCGGCCTTGAAAGGATCTCCGCAGAAACGGGGCGTCTGTGTCCGTGTTTATACAACAACACCGAAGAAACCCAACTCTGCCTTAAGAAAGGTCGCCAGGGTACGGTTGACAAATGGTATTGAGGTGACTTCATATATTCCCGGAATTGGTCATAACCTGCAGGAACATTCAATTGTCCTGATCAGGGGCGGCAGGGTGAAGGATCTTCCAGGTGTCAGATATCATGTTATTCGTGGAACGCTTGATACCCTTGGTGTGTCCGATCGGCGTCAAGGTCGATCCAAGTATGGAGCCAAACGGCCTAAATAGTCTGAAGATGATCTAGAGAAGGAGTTTAAATAGAATGCCAAGACGAAAGCTTGTGGCCAAACGGCCAGTAACACCTGATACTCGCTATAACAGCCCCCTTGTCTCCAAATTTATTAACGGGCTGATGTCGCGTGGTAAAAAAAATGTTGCTCAAAGGATTTTTTATGATGCCATGGATATTATAGATGGAAGAATATCCGAGGATGAGCCCTTGGCTGTTTTTGAAAAGGCAATGGAAAAGGTCCGTCCCAAGGTTGAAGTGAAGTCACGCCGCGTGGGTGGTGCGACATACCAGGTGCCCATCGAGGTTCGACCGGAACGGAGAAATGCATTGGCTATACGATGGATTGTTGGATTTGCGCAAAAAAAGTCCGGAAAATCAATGGCTGAAAACCTGGCAGCGGAGCTGTCTGACGCTTATAATAATCGCGGTGCTGCTGTAAAAAAACGTGAAGACAGTCACAGGATGGCTGAGGCAAATAAAGCCTTTGCCCATTATCGTTGGTAGTGCGGTTTTTTTTCTTAATTTAATTTATCCTGGTTGACATGAGAACGGAACCCGGTTATATAAACTGGGTTTTGTCACTTATGGGAACCTTAAGTTCATAAGTTCTTCGTTGTGACTGTTTCGGCAGGTCAGTTCATTGGGAAAATGTTTAGAGAGATGATAAAGGAAAGGTTAAATCGTGGCAAACAACATCTCTTTAGCTCGTTTGCGCAATATCGGAATAATGGCCCATATCGATGCCGGAAAAACAACGACGACGGAACGAATACTGTATTATACGGGCCGGTCGCATAAAATTGGTGAGGTTCATGATGGCGCAGCTATTATGGACTGGATGGAACAGGAACAGGAACGTGGCATTACAATTACCTTGGCGGCCACGACCTGTTTTTGGAAAAAACATCAGATTAATATCATCGATACGCCTGGTCATGTCGATTTCACAATTGAAGTCGAACGATGTTTGCGGGTCCTGGATGGTGCTGTAGCAGTTTTCTGTGCGGTTGGTGGAGTCGAACCCCAATCCGAGACAGTATGGCGTCAGGCAGATAAGTACTCCATTCCGCGAATTGCTTTTGTCAACAAGATGGACCGGATCGGTGCTGATTTTGAGCGCTGTGTTGAAATGCTGGATGAACGGTTTGGGGCAAATGCTCTGCCGATTCAATTACCGGTAGGAAGCGAAGACGATTTCCGCGGCATCATTGATCTCATTTCCGGAAAAATGTTGATCTTTGATGAAGAATCCCAGGGATCGCATGTTATCGAAGAGACGATCCCGGTAGACCTTCTAGAAACATTCACGGCTGCACGTATGACCCTTATCGAGAAGCTGGCCGACTTCGATGAAGGGGTCATGGAAAAATATCTCGAAGAACAAGAAATTTCTGTTGAAGAAATTCAGCAAGCCATTCGCAGAGCCACGCTGAATCTTGAACTTGTACCCGTTTTATGCGGCAGTGCGTTTAAGAATAAAGGCGTCCAGCCTCTGCTTGACGCGGTAATATCATATTTGCCGTCGCCAACGGATATTCCCCCAGTTGAGGGTGTCAACAGTAATGGCGATATTGAGCAGAGGAAGACCGGGGCCAAGGAGAAACTTTGCGCACTGGTTTTCAAGCTGATGACGGATCCCTTTGTTGGCAACCTTGCTTTTGTCCGGGTGTATTCCGGCGTATTAAAAACCGGCGAGAAGGTGTTTAATCCTCTGAAACACAAGCAGGAAAAGATCGGCCGAATTGTCAGGATGCACTCAAATAAACGTGAAGAGGTTCAGCAGATCGGGCCCGGTGACATAGGTGCTGTTGTAGGTCTACGCTTTACAAGTACCGGTGAAACTCTTTGCGCCCCGGGTGACACGATTGTGCTTGAAAAGATAGAATTCCCGGATCCGGTTATCAGTATCGCCATCGAGCCTAAAAGCATGGCGGATGAAGAAAAATTAAATGATTCGCTGAGAAAAATCACCCTTGAAGATCCCTCATTCAAGGTAAACACAGATACTGATACCGGACAGCGAATCATTTCCGGTATGGGAGAGCTCCATCTAGACATTATTGTTGACCGGCTTCTTCGTGAGTTTAAAGTCGGAGCCAATGTCGGTAAGCCGCAAGTGGCTTATAAAGAATCGATCAGCAGAATCGGTCGCGGAGAGGGTGAGTTTGTTCAACAGGCGGCAGGTGGTCAGTATGGTCATGTCTGGCTGGAGATTGAGCCCCTTGAACGCGGGGCAGGATTTGAGTTTGAAAGCGTTATTGAAGAAGAAATGATTCCCGCCGACTTTGTTTCGGCGGTTCGCAAGGGTGTTGAAGGATGCCTTGATGGAGGCGCACTCATTGGCTATCCTGTGATGGATGTCAAGGCTACTTTGGTTGATGGTTCTTATCACGAGGATGATTCCACTGAACTTGCCTTTGGAGTTGCGGCTTCAATGGCTTTTCGCCAGGCCCTGATCGATTCCCGACCTGTTCTGCTTGAACCGGTCATGGATCTAGAGGTTATATCACCGGATGAGTATATGGGTGATGTAATCTCCGACCTCAATAGTAAACGGGCTCGCATTATCGGCATGGAGAGTCGAGAAAATTCAATCCAGGTCATTAAGGCACGGGTTCCGTTGGCGGAAATGTTTGGTTACTCAACTGCTTTGCGCTCTGCTACACAGGGCAGAGCCAGTTTTAGTATGCAGTTTGCTGCCTACGATAAAGTGCCAAAAAAACAAGCAGAACAAATCGTACTCAAGGTTAAAGGCCTGATTTAGAAAGTAGAATCGAAGAGAGGAAATATCATGGCAAAGGAAAAATTTGAAAGGACAAAACCCCACGTCAATATCGGCACAATTGGACATATTGATCATGGCAAGACGACCCTGACCGCAGCAATTACCCAGGTTCTGGCCACCAAGGGCTATGCGC
>JAGHCC010000052.1 GCA_021160685.1 Desulfobulbaceae bacterium
CGGTTTCTCCGATGAGGAGAGGGTCAATCCTCCGCTCATCGGCTCCACCATAACTTTCAAATATTATGGCTTTTTTAAATCCGGCTGTCCCCGATTTCCTTCTTTTCTCAGGGTCAGGGCGGATAATTCTCTGTGATTCTCTGTTTCCCCCTTTATAATTCAGACCTCGTCAACGTATAGATAATTAACCGCTAAAATTCAAAGTCGGAGTTTATGCCCGCAGGGTGCTTATCTGGACAATTTATTCCTCGTCATTCCTGCATGTTGTTAGTCGAGTGACGTCGCTCAGCGTCCAATTATGGGTCGGTTCCTCACAAATACAAGCATTCAGACTAACCGAATGATTAAGTTTTACGAAGTCTGTAATTACGGCATCTAAGACATTCATCCCACGCCAAATAAAATGGTGTTCTGTGTTTTGCGTCACAAAAACTATTTTATATGGCGCAATTCTAATAATCGCGCCATAATAAGTATATTATGCCGAAACGTATCCCACAAAATGAACTGGATGCTGTACAAAAGGCTGTTGGTGGTTTTCCAGCAGGAGCCTCCATCGAAAAGATCAGCAGACTGTTATCAATACAACTGCCGCGTCGCACCTTGCAGCGTCGGCTGGCACTGCTTGTTGAGCAAAAGCGGATAACAGTTGAGGGTCGTACGCGGGCAAGCCGCTATCGGTTGCCCGTTATCACCGGTGACAGTCATGCCAAACAAACTTCTCAAAAGGCGGCAGGGCATGGAGAAGTCTACATTCCAATCACTGCGGAGGGGGAGGCAATCAGGCAGGCTGTTCGTGAACCGATCCAAAATCGTCGTCCGGTAGGATACAACCGTACTTTCCTTGACTCTTACCGACCGAACGACACCTTCTACCTTTCTCCAGAAATGCGACAGCGGCTCTATGAGATGGGACGCTCACCGGAAGGTCAACATCCGGCTGGAACCTATGCGCGGCGAATCTTCAATCGGCTGTTGATTGATCTATCCTGGAACTCCAGTCGTCTGGAAGGCAATACCTACTCGCTCCTCGAAACCGAGCTGCTACTGGAATTTGGGGAAGCTACCGAAGGCAAGGACGTGCTGGAAACGCAGATGATACTGAACCATAAAGCCGCCATAGAGCTTCTGGTGGAACAGGCTGCCGATGTGGGCTTTAATAGATACACCATCCTTAACCTGCATGCCCTGCTGGCAGACAACCTGCTTGCGGATCCCCAGGCATGTGGACGGTTACGTGCGATCCCGGTGGGGATTGGAGGGACGGTTTATCACCCGTTGGAAGTACCGCAGCTGATTGACGAGTGTCTTCATCAGATTCTCACCATTACGACTGAAATCAACGATCCATTTGAGCAGGCATTTTTTGTTATGGTTCATTTGCCTTATCTTCAACCATTCGAGGATGTAAACAAACGTGTTTCGCGGCTCGCTGCAAACATTCCGCTCATTCGCCGGAACCTGTGTCCATTTTCATTTTTAGACGTTCCCCACCAGGCTTACATCGACGGTACTCTGGCTGTATACGAACTCAATCGTGTTGAATTGCTTCGTGATGTCTTTGTCTGGGCCTACGAACGTTCCTGTGCACGCTACTCCGCTGTCCGGCAGTCTCTTGGTGCCCCAGACCCTTTTCGTTTGAGATATCGAACTCAAATAGGAGAGTTCGTGGCGGAGGTAGTTCGTGGCTGCATGAATAAGCGGAATGCAGCGGACTGGATCGCGAAGAAGGCTGCGTCAGACATTTCAGCCGATGACAAAAATCGGTTCATCGAAGTGATCGAAACCGAGTTGTGCAGCCTGCACGAGGGCAATATTGCGCGCTATCGCCTGCGACCCGAAGAGTTTAAAACATGGAAAGAAATCTGGCGGTGATGAAAACTCCTTTGCGGTGAGACCTTCATAATTTTTTCAACTTAAAATTCTCTTTATGTTCACTCTTCATTCACCATTTTCTCCGGCCGGAGATCAGCCCGGGGCCATCGACAAGTTAAGCCGGGGAGTTGACCAAGGGGTCAAAGATCAGGTTCTCCTTGGCGTCACCGGCTCTGGCAAGACTTTTACCATGGCTCAGATTATCGCCAGAACCCAGCGACCCACCCTGATCATGGCACCGAACAAGACCCTGGCGGCCCAGCTTTTTGCCGAGTTCAAGGTGATGTTCCCTGAAAATGCAGTGGAATATTTTGTCAGCTATTACGACTATTACCAGCCCGAGGCCTATATCCCCCAGTCCGACACCTATATTGACAAGGATTCCTCCATTAATGATGCCATTGACAAAATGCGTCATTCCGCCACCCGTTCCCTGCTGACCCGGCGCGATGTCCTCATCGTGGCCAGCGTTTCCTGCATATACGGCCTGGGATCGCCGGATGAGTATAAAAACATGCATCTCTTCCTGAAGAAGGATGAGGAATATCCCATGGAGGAAGTCATCCGCCGCCTGGTTTATATGCTCTATGAACGGAATGACTACTCCTTTCATCGAGGCACCTTCCGGGTCAGGGGCGATGTCATTGATGTCTTTCCCGCCTATGAGGAAAATCTGGCCGTGCGGGTGGAGTTTTTTGGCGATACCATCGAGGCCATCACCCTGGTTGATCCCCTGCGCGGCGAGGTGCTGGATAAAACAGACGAGATGACCATCTACCCTTCCAGCCATTTTGTTACATCAAAAGAGCTGCTGGCCCGGGCCATGAACACCATTAAGGAAGAGCTGATCGAAAGGGTGGCCTGGTTTGAAAAAAACCGCCGCCTGCTGGAGGCCCAGCGTATTAATCAGCGAACCATGTATGATCTGGAAATGATCAGCGAGCTTGGCTACTGTAACGGCATTGAAAACTACAGCCGTCATCTGACCGGCAGAAAAACAGGAGAGCCGCCACCTAATCTGCTTGACTATTTTCCCGATGATTTCCTTCTCTTTATCGATGAAAGTCATATCACTGTTCCGCAGATCGGCGGCATGTACAAGGGCGACCGGTCTCGCAAGAAAACGCTGGTTGAATTTGGTTTTCGCCTGCCCTCGGCCCTGGACAACCGGCCGCTGCGCTTCGAGGAATTTGATGAGCGGTTGAACCAGGTGATCTATGTCTCGGCCACTCCCGGCGATTTTGAGATTGAACGGGCTGAGGGGTGTGTTGTAGAACAGGTCATCCGACCCACCGGCCTGCTCGATCCGCAGATCATCGTGCGGCCGGCCACAAGTCAAGTGGATGATCTTCTCGAAGAAATCAGGCAGCGAACCGCACAAAATGAGGCGGTACTGGTCACCACGCTGACCAAGCGAATGTCCGAAGATTTGACCGACTATTATGAAAAATTGGGGGTGCAAGTGCGCTATCTTCATTCAGATATCAAGACCCTGGATCGCATCGAGCTGGTGAAGGATCTGCGCCGGGGCGAGTTTAACGTGCTCATCGGCATTAACCTGCTGCGAGAGGGTCTGGACATTCCAGAAGTGTCTTTAGTGGCCATTCTTGACGCGGACAAAGAAGGATTTCTGCGAAGTGAGCGGTCATTGACTCAGACCTGCGGCCGGGCATCGCGAAATGACAAGGGTACGGTGATCATGTATGCTGATAAGATTACCCGCTCCATGCAAAAAACTATCGACGAGACCAACAGGCGCCGCAGTCTGCAGCAGGAACACAACAAGACCCACTCTATTATTCCGCAAACCGTGATAAGTTCCATCAAGGATGTGATGGAAACTATGTACGAAAAGGAAGAGCAGCCGTTTTCCCTGGCAGCTGAAGCCATGCCAGATTATGCTTCCCTTGCCGAATTGCGCAAAGATATGAAAAAAATGGAGACGGACATGCTCACTGCAGCAAAGGAGCTTGACTTTGAAGAGGCGGCTGTCCTGCGCGACAAAATCAAACTACTTAAAGAAAAGGAGTTGCTGTGGCTTTAAAAAAAGGTTTCCTCTATCAACTTTCTCTCCTTCTCGTGCCGCCGCTTTACCGCCTGTTGACCGGTCTTCTCTTTGCCACTTGTCGAATGGAGAAGCATGGTTATGAACACTACCGCAATTGCATCCACTCCGGCAAACCCTTCATTATTGCTTTCTGGCATTACGGCCTGTTTTATATCATCAGCCGCTCGGAAGGGATCGAATATGTTGCCATGGTCAGCCCCAGTAAGGACGGAGAATATATCTCCCGGACATTAAACTTCATGGGTGTACAGACGGTGCGCGGCTCAAAAAAAGGGGGCGGGATAGCGGCCCTGAAAAGTTTAATGCGCAGCATGAAAGAGGGAAAAATCGCCGCCCTGGTGGCCGACGGCTCCCGGGGACCGGCCCGAAAAGCGCAGCCCGGATCCATTCTTCTTGCCAGCAGGACCGGCGCGCCGATTATCTGTGGGGGTTGGGGAGCTAGCCGTTACCAGGCCTTTAAGAGCTGGGACAGGACAGCCCTGCCCATGCCTTTTGCCAAAATCGGCATGTGGTACAGCGAACCGCTTTATGTGCCGAAAAAACTGGATTCAGAAGGTCTTGAAAAGTATAGGCTGATCCTGGAAAATAGGTTGAATGAACAGTATCACAAGGCATGGGCGGAGTTTGGTGTGGATGAGCATTAGACGCTTGCTACCTTCACATAAATATTTTTATTGATGCCTGAAATGTCGCAATATCAAAAAATACAGATGAATTTTCGCGCAATTTTGGATTTTGGAATACGGATTCCGGCCAGACCGGCCGATGATTGTTTACGCTCAGGAAAAACCAGATTTAGAGGCGCAGCTGCCTAAGGAGGCGGTCGGCAACGAACTTGCGCCCGTGGACAGCCGATAGCTGGAGGCGGAAATAGTTTTTTTCACATTCTTGCTGCCGCATTTGCTGCAGGTGACATCAGTGACATTTTTGGCCGACAGGACAATGGTTTCAAACTTATTGTGACAGTCCTGGCAAAGATATTCATAAATAGGCATTTTCTTTTCCC
>JAGHCC010000091.1 GCA_021160685.1 Desulfobulbaceae bacterium
GGAGTTGTAGAGATCCTGGATTGTCCGGCGTATCTCGGCGGATGTTTCTCCAAGTCCCAGCATAAGACCGGATTTTAAAGGAATTGACGGATCAAAATCATAAGCCATTTTAAGAAGGTCCAGGGAGCGCTGATATTCAGCCTCCGGCCTTACACGATGATACAGGCGGGCCACGGTTTCAATGTTATGATTGAGAACATCCGGCCGGGCATTTATAACCGTTTTTAAGGCATCAGGGTCGCCCTTAAGGTCGGGGATCAAAACCTCCACTAGGGCATCAGGCGTTTGGTTGCGGATAGCTGTGATGGTCTTTGCAAAAAAAGCGGCTCCTCCGTCCGGCAGGTCGTCTCTGGTAACGGAGGTGACCACAACATATTTTAAATTCAGAGCGGCCGCGGCTTCCGCGACCCGGCGCGGCTCTTCGGGGTCTGGCGGGTCTGAAGGGCCGGTGGACACGGAACAAAATCGGCAGTTGCGTGAACAGCCAGGGCCCAGAATCAGAAAAGCGGCGGTGTGTCTGGAGAAGCATTCAAACTGGTTGGGGCATTGGGCTTCCTGGCATACAGTATGAAGACGGCTCTTTTTAATTAAAGATCTTACCTGTTCATACTCCGGGCCGGTGGGCAAACGCCGCCTGAGCCAGGACGGTTTTTTAGTGCTGATATTCTGTTTTGATTTCATGTTTTTATGAATTCATCAATCAACAGAGCTTTTGCAGTTCCTCCAGATCGGTTCGGACCAGTTTAAAACCAAAAACCGATTCTATTTGTTTCTTTACCGCCCCGCGAACTTTTTTTACAGGAACCTCGTGCGCCAGTTCGTGTGATATAGAGGTGACACCGATATTCTCGAGACCGCAGGGGTTGATCCACTCAAAGGGTTCAAGCGCCAGATTGACATTCAAGGCAAACCCGTGAAAGCTGATCCCGCGACGTATGGCTATACCGACGCTTCCAAGTTTGTTGTTGCCAACCCAGATGCCCCTGTTTAACGGGTTACGTTCAGCCTTTAGGCCCCAGGCATTGACGGTGCGGAGCATAATCTCTTCAAGTCCTGCTACAAAATCTACTACTTTGAGCCGTAAGAGCTTCAGATTAATAATCGGATAGATTACTAATTGACCAGGGCCGTGGAAAGTGATGTTGCCCCCGCGTCCCGCTTGCACCACCGGTATGCCGGACTGTTCGAGGAAGGCGCGCGATACAATCAGGTTTTCAAGCCCTCCCCTGCGTCCCAGAGTGAAAACAGGAGGATGTTCAAGGATCAGAATAATGTCGGTTTTGAGGCGGCCGCTGTTTTTAGCAGCCACCAGGCCAACCTGGAGATCAAGGACCTCCTGATAATCCAGGATGGCCAGATCGGCACACAGGCAGTTCGCACGCCAGTTGCCAAGCCTCAATATCTTCGAACCTTTGATCTTCATTATTTTCCAACCTTGAACCTTGAACCTTGAACCCCTGAACTGTTACTTTTATTTTATCCTGCGAGACACGGCTTTCTGGCTGCTGTGGTTTCATCCAGGCGTTGCATTTTGGGATTGCATGGAGCATTGTGTAACAGTTCAGGGCTTTCTTCAGCCTCTTTGGCAATCGCTTTCAGCGCTGCAATGAAAAGGTCTATGCTGGTCTTTGATTCAGTTTCTGTCGGCTCGATCATTAAGGCGCCTTGAACCACCAGTGGAAAATAGATGGTAGGGGGATGAAAACCGTAATCCATCAGCCGTTTGGCCATATCGAGGGTTGTTACTTTATACGGTTTTTGGAATTTGTCGGTAAATACACATTCGTGCATGCAGGCGCGGTCATAGGGAAGATGAAATACGCTTTTTAGTTTCTCCTTGATATAATTGGCATTCAAAACAGCTAATTGGCTGGCTTTTTTTAATTTTGCACCCATGGATAAAATATAACTGTAAGCCTTGATCTGGACTCCAAAATTGCCGTAAAACGCATGCAGTTTGCCGATCGATTCCGGACAATCGTATGTCAGCGTATAGTCTCCGTCCTGGTGGATGACTCTTGGAACCGGCAGAAATTTTTCAAGGTTTTTGGTGACGCATACAGGGCCGCTGCCCGGGCCACCGCCTCCATGAGGAGTTGCAAAGGTCTTATGCAGATTAAGATGGAGAACATCAACGACGCTTTTAGACATGTCTACAATCCCCATGATCGCGTTCATGTTGGCGCCGTCGGCATATACCAGCCCGCCTTTGGCATGCACGATGCCTGCAATTTTTTTAATATTGTCTTCGAATAATCCCAGGGTGTTGGGGTTTGTGATCATAATACCGGCGGTCTCTTCATCCATAAGTTCGGCCACATCTTCCGGGGCCAGGACACCCTGCTCGTTAGACGTCACGGAAATCGATTTAAAACCGCAAAGGGCCGCGCTGGCAGGGTTGGTGCCGTGAGCAGTATCCGGGATCAGGATTTTTGAACGCCGCTGGTTTCTGGCTTTAAAAAACGCATGAAAAATAAGCATGCCGGTTAATTCTCCATGCGCGCCTGCTGCAGGCTGAAGCGTAACCGCAGAAAGGCCGGTGATTTCAGCCAGATATTTTTCAAGATCATACATCAGTTTAAGTACGCCCTGGCACAGCTCAGCCGGCAAAAGAGGGTGCGCACCGGCAAAACCGGGCAGCGACGCCATTTTTTCATTGATTTTAGGGTTGTATTTCATGGTGCAGGATCCAAGAGGGTACATGCCGGTGTCAATACCGAAATTCCAGGTTGACAAACGGGTGTAATGCCGTACCAGATCGACTTCGCTCAAATCCGGGAAATCAGGTCCCTGGTCCACAAGTTCATCTTCCAATGGGCATGGAGCCACATCCCTGCGGGGCATGGAAAAGCAGGTCCGTCCTCTGGCTCCCTGCTCCCATAGAAACGGTTCGTTGAGTACCAGACCTCTTGTGCCTGTCATTGCTTTCATGCTTGTATCTCCTTAATCAGTGCATCCATATCCTCTTTACTGCTGGTTTCCGTTACACTTAAAAGGTAATGGCCTATAAGCTCCGGGTAGTAAAGGGACAGGTCAAGGCCTGCCACGATCTTTTTGGTCAGCAGCTTTTTATGGGTGGTTTCAAAACCAGCAGGAAATTTGACCACAAACTCGTTAAATGTGGGGGTGTCAAAGGGAATGGCAAACCCGGCCTGCTGCAATCGATTTTTCAGATACTCAGCTTTGTCATGATTCAACAGGGCAAGTTCACGCAGACCGGTTCTGCCCAGGGCAGCCATGTACATTGCCGCTGCAGTGGCACACAAGCCCTGATTAGAACAGATATTGGAAGTTGCTTTTCCACGGCGAATATGCTGCTCGCGAGTGGCAAGGGTCAAAACAAAGCCTCTGTCGCCGTTTTTATCCTTTGTCTTGCCGACAAGTCGTCCCGGCATATTGCGCATAAATCGTTTTTTAGCGGCAAACATTCCAAGACCGGGACCCCCGAATGTTTGGGGGATGCCAAAGCTCTGGCCTTCGCCGCAGGCAATATCGGCTCCCAGGCTCCCAGGATTTTTCAGGATTCCATAGGCCAGCGGTTCCGTGAAACCTGCGATAAAAAGGGTTTTGGAATCAGAATGGATTTTCCGGCCAATCGGGCTTAAATCTTCAATACAGCCGAAAAAATTCGGAGAC
>JAGHCC010000408.1 GCA_021160685.1 Desulfobulbaceae bacterium
GTATTAATAGTTAAAAATACATTAACGTCTTGTTTTTTTGAATAAATATTCCGGATGGCATCGTCATGGAAAGCATTTGCAGAACTGAACAGCATAATGTGGGGTTCAATCCATCACCCCGTCGCATCAAAGCTTTGAATAATGATGCACATGAAGTGAAGCAGAAAAAGGGGTTTTCCCGCTTTATTGATGATGCCAGGTTTTGGCAGCAGACCTATGATGCCCTGCCGGATATCATGTTTATTGTTGACAGGGAGTTCAGGATTATCCGCGCCAACAAGGCTGCCTGTGAATCTCTGGGACCAGATGTGATCGGTCGAAAATGTTTTAAATTGATCTATGGTGTCGATGATCCCGTTGCCCTTTGTCCGGCATGCCAGGTTTTTCATTCCAACCAGCCTGTTAAGGATGAAAAAAAGATTCATCATTTAGGAAACCGCTGGTATGAGGTGTCGGCTTATCCTATAAAGGACGATCATGATTTTGTCTGGCATAGTCTGCATATTTTTCGTGATATTGACACATCTAAAAATATGGAAAGTCAGCTCCAGGAGCTTCAAATCAAGGATGTTTTGACCGGACTGCATAATCGCCGCCATTTTAATGATATTTTTCAACGTGAATTTGATCTTGCCTCTCGGCGGATGTCAGGCCTTGTTCTTCTTGTCCTTAATTTAGATTCTTTTAAACAGGTTAACAATTTATTTGGTCATGAATTTGGTGATTTCGTTTTGACTGAATTTGCCCATCTTCTCCGAGGTCGAGTTCGTAAGACTGATATCTGCGCTCGTGTCGGCGGTGAAGAGTTTGCCATTCTTCTGCCTGACGCTGACCTGACGGAAGGCGAGATGATCGCCCGTAATATTCATTCCCTTGCCGAGCAGTTTATTTATAACGATGGAGATAAATGTCAACAGGTGACGGTCTCCATTGGTCTTGCTTCATTTAATGAAAATGAACCGCAGACCACTGATGAACTTCTTTCTTTTGCTAACCAGGCCCTGTTTGAAGCCAAGGAGTCTGGTCGGAATCGGGTGGAAATTTACATGAGCGAATAGTTGGTTTTTCTGAAACAATGTGTGTTAAAAGGGTATGCCTTCAGGCATACCCTTTTTTTGTGACTCTTTATGTAAGGTGGAACATCCTTTGAAAGTAATTGTTCTCATCGGGCCCACGGCAGTGGGTAAGACAAGATTGTCCCTGGCCATTGCCGAACAGTTTCTGTGTGAAATCATCAATATGGATTCCATGCAGATTTACAGATACATGAATATCGGCACGGCAAAGCCGACTGCGACCGAACGGGCCCGTGTGCCCCATCATCTGATTGATTTTATTGACCCGGCCGAGGATTATCATGTTGCCCGCTATGTTGATGACGCAAACCGGGTCATGGACGCCGTATCCGGCAAAAACAGATTGCCTATGTTGGTGGGCGGCACCGGACTCTACCTGAAAGGCCTTGTGGAAGGACTGTTCGAGATACCACCCATTGCCGCAGAGATCAGGGAGCAGGTCAAACGGGATCTGCATGACAGGGGAAATCAGGAAATATATCAGGAATTACAACAGATTGATCCGGAAAGCGCTGCCAGGATTCATCCCAATGACAGCCGGCGTATAAGTCGGGCCATTGAGATTTATCGAGCCACGGGCCTTGCCTGGTCGGCTCATTTGAAAGAGCAGAGAGAACAGGCTGTCCGTAAAGGATCTGATCTGGATACTCTAAAAATCGGCCTGACCCGTGACCGGGATATTCTCTATGAAAGGATCAATGAACGAACCCGGATCATGATCGAGCAGGGTTTGGTTGAAGAAGTGGAAAACCTGCTGGCCATGGGCTACGGAGCCGAGCTTAACTCAATGCAGTCCATCGGCTACAGACACATGGTCAACTATATTCAGGGCCGGTGGGGCAGGGACGAGGCAATTCAACTTTTGGCACGAGACACCCGGCGCTACGCCAAACGGCAGTATACCTGGTTCAGGCGTGACAAGAATATTCACTGGTTTGAGCCTGAGCAACAGAACGAAATTTTTACTCTCATTAAGCAGTTTTTGCCAAGGTGAAGAGAGTCATGGAATTCATGATGTTTTTTTGTTTTTGTGGCAAAAATATTTACCTTCAGTTTTGTGATAAGGCCACTTCGTAGGCCTTTTTTGATTCCGGGTTGAAGCAGGTAAAAATTATTTTTTCAAGTTCGGGATTGCCGTCCAGGGCCTGTTGTGTTTCCTGAACCGCAATTCTTGCGGCCAGGTTTTTAGGAAAACCATACACTCCTGTGCTGATAGCAGGAAAGGCGGCGTTTTTTAAATTATTTTTTTTGATCAGCTCAAAGCAGCGCTTGTAACAATTTTTCAATCGTTCACTTTCCCTGTTCTCTCCACCCCGCCAGACCGGACCTACGGTATGAATGATATAGCGGGCTTTCAGGTTATAGCCCTTGGTAATTTTTGCCTCTCCGGTGACACAACCTCCCAGGGTTCTGCATTCCGCAAGCAACTCCGGACCGGCCATCCTGTGAATGGCCCCATCCACGCCGCCCCCGCCAAGAAGTGAATTGTTGGCGGCATTGATAATTACATCAACATCAAGTGATGTAATATCGCCTTCATAGAGATCAATTCTGTCGTCGTTTCGCATATTATCTGTTTATCTCCACATTGTTTTCTAATTCACTTTACAGGCCCTTACTGGGAATTCAGGAAGTTTTGCGACAACTTGTTAAGAACTATTGAATCAAGTTAAGCTAACTGGATACCCAGTTTCTTTTTTATCGATTATAGTCTGGAATTCGAGACAAAAAAACAAATAAAGTAACTATTCAGGTGGACCACCAAATTGGCCTAACCACCGTTCCGTAACTGTTCAGGAGTGCTCCATATCAGAGTCTACGCTTACTTGGTTCATTCGGAGTCTCGTTCCTCGCTTACCTGGGGTTTTGAACGGTAAGCGCAGCGAAGCGTAGACTCCGTACTTGTACTATTCGAGAAGGCCAGGTAAGCGAGGAACGAGACTCCGAAATGGGACAAGATGGGGTGCTCCTGAACAGTTAGAGAAATAACAGGATCATTTCATGTCTAAAAAACCTTTCATTTTGCTGACCAATGATGATGGCGTGCAGTCTCCGGGACTGCAGAGCCTGGCCGCTGCCATGAAAATAATCGGCCGACCGGTGATTGTTGCTCCTGATCGGGACAATAGTGCGGCCAGTCACTCGTTGACTATGCACCGGCCTCTCAAGGTCTGCCGCCTTGAAGAAGATATCTATAGCGTGGACGGTACCCCGGCGGACTGTGTGACCCTTGCGTTAAGTAAAATTCTATCCAGCCCGCCGGATCTATTAGTATCGGGAATCAATCCTGGTGCAAATCTTGGCAATGATATCAGCTATTCCGGCACGGTTTCAGCGGCCAGGGAAGGGGCCATCCGTGGTATTCCATCCTTTGCCGTCTCCCTGGCCGGTAAAGAAAATTTTCGTTTTAAAACAGCGGCTGATTTTGCCGGACAACTCGCCGTTTTGATTTTTAAACATGGGATGCCCGGAGAAACTCTGCTCAATGTCAATGTTCCCAATCTGGATAAGGCAAAAATCAAGGGGGTTAAAGTGACCCGGCAGGGTAGAAGACAATATAAAGGCGGGATCAAGGAAATCTCTGATCCCTGGGGTAGGCCATGTTTCTGGATCGGCGGTGGCACACCTACAGGGGACAGAGGGGAGGGGAGTGACTCCCATGAAATTCTTGAAAATTATATTTCCATCACACCGATTCATCTGGATCTGTCCAACTATGACGTCATGACGGAATTGGAAGGCTTTGTTTATCATGAAAATTAAGCAGAGGCAGATTTTTTCACAGGTCTTCAGGAAGGCCGAAGAGCTTGGTCTCTCAAACCTTGCATGCCGTATTGTCGCCGGACGGGTTCATGATAGCGCTGGTCTGGAAAAAATAATTAGGCCCTCTTTGTCGTATCTTCATCATCCTGAAGGGTTGAAAAACTGTGACCGGGCAGCGGATCGGCTGATTTGCGCCATCTCAAGTGATGAGAGAATCGGGATTATCACTGATTATGATGTGGACGGTATCACCTCGCATCTTGTTTTGCTTGAGTCGCTTGTGTTTTTTCAGGTAAACCCGGAAAGAATTGACCATTTTATCGGTCATCGCCTGGAGGACGGCTATGGAATTAGTGATAATCTGACCCGCCGCATTCTTGAGAACAACGAACTGCCCGGGCTGATTGTTACCGCTGACTGCGGTTCAAGTGATGAAGAAAATATCAGCCGGCTGCAACGGGCGGGAATTGACGTCATTGTCACCGACCATCACGCCATCCCGGAAAACGGTGTTCCATCATCCGCGTATGCTGTGATTAACCCGATGCAACAGGATTGCTCCTATCCCGATAAAACGATTTCCGGTTGCATGGTGAGTTGGTTGCTGATGTGCCTGGTCAGAAACAGACTGATTAAGTCCGGCCGTCTGGGTCCGGATATTTTAAAACTGACCTTTCTGCTTGATTTTGTCGCTTTAAGCACTGTTGCCGACGCAGTTTCCCTGGCGAGTCCGGCCAACAGGGCCTTGATTAACAGCGGTTTGCAGATGATGAATACTCTTGCGCGGCCCTGCTGGAGAGCAGTCAAGAGATTGTCAGGCAAAAAAAGGGAACTCTTTAGCGTAGATGATCTGGGATTTCAGATAGGCCCGCGGATTAATGCCAGAAGCCGCATGGCTGATCCCTATGGCGCTTTTCACTTCCTTTCAGCAGAAGATGACCAAGGGGCTGATCGCTGGTTGGCCGTGCTGGAGCAGGACAACCAGGAGAGAAAAAAAATTGAACAGGAGATGCTGCAAAAGGCCCTGATCCAGGCAGAAAAAGTGGCAGGGGAAAATGCAACAATTGTGGTGGCGGATGATACCTTTCATGCCGGAGTTCAGGGAATCGTCGCTTCAAGGCTGGTGGATCTGTACGGCCGACCGACCGTGGTGTTCAGCCCTGGCCGTGATCCCGAAAAATATTCAGGCTCTGCCCGTACTGTTGACGGAATCCATGTCCAGCAAGCCTTGCAGTTTGTCCATACACACGATTCCGGTTTGATGCTCAGCTTTGGCGGCCATCGTGGCGCTGCTGGAATGCGAATTCGGCGGGACCGGCTGGGAGAATTTAGGGAAATCTTCGAACAGGCGGTTCGGATACAGGCTGGAGAAAGAAAGCTCGGGCCGGTTGTTATGACGGATGGTGGACTGGATTTTTCTGAAATGTCCCTAGAGACCTTGGCGGAGATAGAAAATCTGGCTCCCTTTGGCCGGGAATTCGAGAATCCTGCTTTCGAAGGTGTTTTTACAGTTGAACGGCTCAGGCCGGTTGGCGCTGATCCGATTCATCTTTCCCTGGGCCTGTCCGGGCGGGGCAGGATTTTTCAGGCCATCTGGTTCCGGGCTTTGGAACGGGCCGGAGATCCGCTGCCGTTTCACAAAGGGGATCAGGTGCAGTGCGTCTACCGGCTTAGCGAAAACAAGTTTCGTGGCAAAACAACTCTCCAGCTTATTGTTCAATACGCAACAAGAGACATCTCGTAGAATGCTGGTAAAAGGTGTTTTTAAATTAGCTGTTTATCCGTTAAACAAATCCCCCTCAATCCCCCTTTAATAAAGGGGGAGGTTGGAGGTATACCACGATTTATTGAGAAGTGACGTTTGTCTCCGTGTCTCTGCGGGATTAGAAGTTTAACTTCAAATATTCCCGATTCTGGGATTCAGCCACCTCCCGGCTGACAAGTTTCCCCTTATACACATTTATTCCTCGGGCCAGGGCGGGATGATCCATTGCCGCCTTTTCCACTCCTTTATCGGCAATCTCAAGAGCAAAGGGCAAGGTGGCGTTGGTTAGCGCAAATGTCGAAGTCCGCGGCACCGCTCCCGGCATATTGGCGACGCAGTAGTGAATCACGCCATCCACGCTAAAAACAGGATCGGAATGAGTGGTGGGTCTGGTGGTTTCCACGCAACCGCCCTGGTCGACAGCCACATCGACAATGACGGAACCTTTTTTCATCAGGGAAAGCATTTCTCTGCTGATCAGCTTCGGGGCGCTTTTGCCAGGTATCAATACAGCCCCCACAACCAGATCGGCGATCTTTAATTCCTCTTCAATATTATGCTGGTTGGATATTAAAGTGTTGAGTCTGCCGGCAAAGAGATTTTCTAAATCAGCCAGCCGCTGCCTGTTTCTGCCAAGAACGGTGACCATCGCTCCCA
>JAGHCC010000335.1 GCA_021160685.1 Desulfobulbaceae bacterium
CCAGTAGAAAACCAACAATGACCATGATAATTTCTTTTTCAACCCGCTTCATACACTGCCTCCTCGTTTTTTTATGTTCCAAAACCATCAATAAATAACAGAATCAGTAAACAGACCCCTATTTCTTTCTCCTTTAGGCTGGATGCAATCTCTATCCTCCATCAGGCCTACAAACCGGCAATGAAGTCATGGAGATCATCGCCGTCCACATCATCATCACTGTCCAGATCGCAGGAAAAGCTGTAGTTTACATCCCCGTCCAGCGAGCCAAAAGAGGCGGCAAAAGCCGCCAGGTCGACACAGACCGGGCCGGTCGCCGAAAGGGTATACCAGAATCCCGGATAGAGATCGTAATTGGTTGAATAGGGCGGATCTATCTGATCCATCAGCGGCGAGGGCTGGCCGATGGTGGACTGCAGCTGGTAGCTGCCCGAAGTCATGGCTCCACCACCGCCAGAAACCACATCAGCAGTGATAGCGTAACTGTCACTCTGCATACCGGCAAAAGCCCCCGGTACAGCTGTCAGAAACAGGCCAACGGCAAAGCCAGTAATTATCAGTAGGATCAAGTAATTTTTTAACTTTTTCATCTTTTTACCTCTAAGTTACGGGATAAAGGCCAGTGGTTTTTAATCATCGGTTCTGGCTTGCTGATTCCAGTCTTTACTAAATTCCATCAAAATTAATTGGGGTCTGTCCCCTATTGCCTGTCCCCTATTGCCTGCTATTGCCCTCTATTTCCTGTTTCACTGTGGACGCTCTACCATCTCGCCGGACATTATCGCCTTATTGATAACAAATTCGCCCTGAGCATCCAGCGAAATACCGGAAAAAGATGATGGCCAGCACTCATAAGCATTAAACATCAATACGTCTCCATACCAATTTCCAATACTTCTCTTTTCACAATTCTGGGTAACGCTGAAGTGCCAACTAAGAAATTTCCGTGCTGATCCCGCACCAAGGTCTACAAACTCAAGATCATTGGCATTATAGTGCCCGGGTCTCTTTTTGGTTCGCGGATCATCACCATCAAGGTACTCTATAATCTCAACGCCACCTCCAACATTTTTGATATCGCGAACATACATGTTGCCCAGAGATTCAACCCCAGCCCTCCAGTTGCCGTTGATTTCAGCAGTTGAATCAGTCAATATCTCAAACTCTTCGACAGCCAAAACCACTGTTTCTTCAACGGTTGAGGCAGAAACAGGACGATAGGATATGGCTGCCGGAAAAGTACTGAAAAAGTTTATCCGGAGGAATTCATTTGTAGTGTCTGGACGATAATCGACCATAGACAGGGAACGGCGGACAAAAGTCCCGTTTTTAACCTGCTGAAACCAGTTTGCCAGTGCTGATGCTCCTGCGTTTACGGCAACAATGTGGGAAATGCTGATATCTCCAGCTTTGACATTTCCCGGCCTTTTGTGAATTAGACCATCACCATCAAGATACTTCACCACATCAACAGAACGACTGACAGTGGTACCATCCAAGATGTAACCCGTCGGGTCACTAAGAGTAAGTCCCTCGATTACCAGTAATCCCAGGGGAATATCCGAACCGCTGGGTAGGCTACCGCCTGACATAGAAACAATATCAGCGGCATGCAGGCCGTCCAGCGTGTCGGCATCAAGGCTGGAGCCTGGCCCTGAACCGGGGAAAGCAGTAACCTGTTTTGAACCATCATTGAAAATAATCCCGGAATCCGGATGGCTTAATTTAAGGTTGCCTTTAATCTCAAGTTTTTCAGAAGGGCTTCCGGTGCCCACGCCGACTCGGCCAGTACTGGCCTGGAAAGTCATGACATCAAGATTTTGTTGTTCATCCCTGATAATCAGGTTATCACTCTGCCATCCTCGGAAATAAGGAAAAATCCATTGAGTATCTGTTGCTCCCTGCTCTTTGAAAGCAAATCCAGCATTTTGATTTGTTCCGCGAAGAACCGTTAACCAGTTTTCCCCTGCGCTATTGTTCAATTCAAAGACACCACCCCCCACAACCGTTCTTCCGGAAAAATACCCGGCATAGGAATTGCCCTCAACCGCAGAACCATAAACACCATAGTCATGGGTGCCAAGTTTTCCCTGGTTGCCAGTGCTGCCGACAAGCTCGAGAGGCACATCAACGTTCAGAACAATATTCCCGGCGACTCCCCCACCGTTAAGTCCCATGCCAGCGGTGACGCCGGTAATGTCACCCCCGGAATTATTATCCACCCCGTCGGCAAAGCCGGCCGGAATGCCCTGGACTTCATTCCATGAAATGCCATCCTTGATGGTATCCGGAACCGTGGGGTCTTCTTCGGCAGTAACCCCCACATCATCGCCATCGGCCAGGTCGGCGGGGATGCCAGTCAAGTTGCCCCAGGTAATTTCCGCGTCCCGGGCAATAGTGTCTGGAATTTGGCTATCAAAGACCATCCCGGAAAAGTTGTCAGCCTCTTCGGCTTTGGCCGCCCTTAAAGCAAAGAAAGTGGAGGTCAGCCGCTGACGGGGCTGAAGTATTTCCCCATCAATTGTCACTTCCAGCCAGTAGTCGTTATAGTCAGCCACAATGCTGGGATCCACCGCCAGCTTGACACTATACACCCCATCTACGACCTCAACATTCTGGCTTTCAACCCAGAGGGGACTGCCGCCGGTATCCGTTTCTTCAATAAAGATTTTAAAGGTCATGCTGACCGGGGTGGCCGTGGTCAGCGGCACGCCATTTTCCAGCAGCTTCCCCTGGTAGTTGATCAGCCCCGGCACCGCCCAGGCGGAAAC
>JAGHCC010000064.1 GCA_021160685.1 Desulfobulbaceae bacterium
CTGTTTTAGGTCCGGTCGGTGATCCTTGCTGTATCCGTAAGTAATGTTGATTGAATCTGAGCCAGAAGTACATCGGTCATAATCTCCCCAGACATTAACTGAGGTGGTGTCAAAATGTACATATCGCTTGTCCAGGGGAAACATACATGATGCGCTAAACGCGACTTCGCTGAAAACCTTTTCAGCACCAACATTGAAGACCGCATCCATTGCACGGGCCACTGTCGTATCGTTAAAGGATGTAGAATCGACCTCTTGCCCCAAAAGCAATTGAGAGTCCTGATGTTCAAAAAAATCCTCCAGTCGATAAAGTGGGCTACGACCTGAAAGGGTATCCAGGACCATGCCTTGAACAAGAGTCCCTACGCTCACTTCCATCTCATTTGGGACGATGCGATCAATAACATCAATAAGGCCGATGCGGCGACAAAAAGCAGCAACAACCGGCAGGTGGTCCGGCCGGGTAATTTGCATTTGACCTAGGAGATCTTCAATTTCTACCATAGCTTCCTCCCGCAAGGTTCTACTTGAGAAGTTCAAATGTTGCCGGAGACACACGGCGTACAAATACACCCTGTTTTGCTTTTTTGGCCAAAGCGCTTGAGAGGGAATCCCGGTCGGTTACACGACCATAGCGGTCCATAAGAAGTTCAACCAGCTCATCTACATGCACGGGGCGCTGCTCGTCCGTAAGTAGTTCAACGCTCAGGTCGACAAGAGACTTACGTTTTCTTCCACGCCGCTGCACCACATCAACCGCAGTATCCTCCTTATTGAGCATCTTGCGTACACTCACCAGCTGAAGCTCTAATAGAGTTTGTATTGTTTCCAGAATCAGTTCACGTTGTTTATTTTTCATGCTGTACCTTTTTATTTGACGTAGGTATGTGTATGCTATACTTTACATATTACATACGTTGAAGAAAGAATACAACGCTATTTCTGAAAAAATGTTCAAAGAGAAAGGAAAGAAAGCTGAACTGTTCGGTAGTAACAGCCCAACAGGAGGGAATGGGATGAAATTGATACTGAAATTCTAACAGCAAAACTGTTTAACGAATTGAATTATCGTAAAAATAAATTGCACATATAACATGAACAAGGGTGGGGGACGTGCGTCATAACATAATAATAATGATTATAAAAACGATTTATACAATTTCTTCCCCAGAACCATTGCCTTTACGGTAACCGTTCACCGGGCACTAATTTACCGAAACCAGAATCCTTGTAAACGTTTACCAGTGCCTTAGATTCGTTCATTCGGAGTCTGCGCTTACCTGGGCCTGCGAACGGTAAGCGAAGCGAAGCGTAGACTCCGCACTGGTGTTATTCGAGCAGGTCAGGTAAGCGAGGAACGAGACTCCGAAATGAACGAAGATGAGGTGCTGGTGGACGTTTACCCTTTGCGCAAGGTAATCAGGCTGATTTCCCCAGGACAGTTGAAACGAAGAGGAATGCTGGAAACGCCCGCTCCCCGGCTGGTATATCCTCTCATCCCCTGATATTTCCAGCTGCCGGTTGCGGTAAAACGGGGCGCTCTGCTATTGGTGAGAATCGGCCTGCCTCCTGACAGGCAGATCTGCCCTCCGTGGGTGTGACCGCAAAAATAGAGGGATGCCTTACAGGCGGCCGCGCTTCCGTATGCCTCCGGAGAATGGGCCAGAAAAATGGTAAAAGCCTTTGCCGGCACGTTCCGGAAGGCCTGCCGGGCGTCATCCATTTTATAGTAATGTGGATCATCCACGCCCACCACCCAGATTTTCTCCCCATTTACGGAAATCTCCCAGGAATCGTTAATCAGCATAATCAAACCGGCTTCCTCGAAATCCGGCACCATTTCAATACAATCATGGTTGCCAAGGACACCCAGAATCCCGTGGCGGGCCTTGACATAGGGCAGAAGACGGCGGAGCTGGCGCAGACATGGCGCCATGGGCCCATAGGTCTTCATACGAATGTCACCGCCCACAAGGCAAAGATCCACCTCAACATCACGAATCCGGCTGATGAGCTGTTCGGTCAAGCCTTCCACGCTGTCCAGGTGCAGATCGGTCAACAGCAGGAGACGAAACCCGTCAAAACTTGCGGGCAGGTTCGGAAAATGAAATGTTATTTCTTCCAGGCGGACATCCAGGGTATTGCGCACACCCTGCTCGTACAGACCGGCCAGTTTAAAACAGCGGCCGAGAAACACATCGTTTGAAAGAAAACTTGTGAGATTCAAGAACGTCTGCCAACGGGCCAGGGGCGTATGACAGGCCCGCCACTCGCGAAACCGGACTGTGGAGCGGATCCGGCGCGGGTAATTTTTCAAAGGCGGACGATAACAGATATAATTCCAGAAACAGGACCCGCCATAGGCAAGAGGGACAAAACAAAAAAGAATGACACCGATCTGCATCCAGCTCAACATCAGGAACTGACTTAAAAAAAGCAAGGGGAAAAGAGATTCGAAGATCTGATCCAGGACCGGGACGATCTTGCCGCTTGCGACATTGAAACGGCGTTTGATAAAACTTGATAACAGATCACCGGCCATGGCCAGCAGAGCGGCAACGACTGAAACCCACCAAACCGTTCCGAGGAGAAAAAAAACCGCCAGGCCGCCAAGCAGGCTGCAAAAAATGCCGCGGATCGTTTTATGGCGTCCGAAAACAGGCCGGCCGTCAACCCAGGTCAGGCCACGGTCAAGGGGCCAGTTGAAACGATCTCCCCAGATCATGTTGCCAAGGGGCGGCAGAAAATTGATCCATAACAGAAATAGAATCACCTTGATGACTGCCGACACTTTTTTCTCCTCATAGCTTACAAGTAAGCGTGTTGTACAGACCCTGTTTTGCGGTCTGCAACCCCCTTGCCTTGCAGCACTAACACAGGCAAAAATTTGCCAATTTAAGTCCATGATAAAAAAAATTGTCATAATTTCAAGTGCTCCTGCACATAATTACCGACAAAAACTCAACCAGGGCAGAAACCTGGAGGCGATCTTTGCCTTTTATTTTTCCTGAAGCCAACCTCTTTACACTTCATCTCTACAAATTTTGAGTGAGCCATTAGGAGCACATCAGCTATGTCCAAATAATACAATTCTGTAATCAACACATCAAAAAAATACATTTTTGTAACAATAACCCCACCCCCCCAGATACGCCTTCCAGAAAAATCCTTTAAAATCAACAAATTATACGCCAAAATTTCCTTTGGCATCTGTTTTGCTTTAAAAGCATGCCTAAACGTACAGTTCAATGTCATTGACCAACGGAAGAATCCCTTTTTCCAAGGGGACTTTTTAATGACATTGACGATCAATTCACCAACAACCCAGAGGAGAGACAATACTATGAACACCAGCGACATCGCCTTTATGCTCATTGCCACTGCCATGGTGATGCTGATGACGCCGGGCCTGCCCTTTTTTACCACCCAGGTCGCCGCCGGCGCAGGGGCTCTTTCCTGGATGTTCGCTGAATGGATTGTCCAGCGTAAACCAACCATCCTGGGTGCGGCCTCCGGCGCTGTGGCAGGCTTGGTGGCCATTACTCCGGGTGGCGCCAACGGTCTTTTCTTCGGCAATGCCCACCAATTTACAATTCAGGCCATTGGCGCCGGAGCAACTATTGTCTACTCCATCATTTTAACGTATATTATCCTGAAAGTTGTCGATCTGATCGTGGGACTGCGGGTCAGCAGGGACGAGGAGATTCAGGGTCTGGACATTACCCAGCATAGCGAGGAAGGGTATTCATTCTAAGGGCCTGGCAGTGAGTCACAACAAAACATGAAAATTTGAGGAACAGCACATGAAAAAAATAGTGGCAATCATCAAACCGTTTAAGCTCGACGATGTCAAAGAGGCCCTAAACGAGATCGGTATCACGGGAATGACCATTTCCGAAGTCAAAGGCTATGGCCGCCAGAAAGGACATACGGAAATATATCGTGGTGCTGAATATGTCGTCGACTTTATTCCTAAGATCAAAATCGAACTGATCGTCAAAGCGGAGCAGGTTGACGAAATTATCGTAAAAATCAGAGAGGCAGCCCTCACCGACGGCGGCAAAATCGGCGACGGCAAAATCTTTGTCACGCCGATTGAGCAGGTCATCCGCGTCCGCACCGGAGAAACCGGCAAAGAGGCCATCTAACCGGTGAAAGGGGAGCTACGAGCTAAACGAGAGGCGCTGGAGAATCTGTGGCGCCAGGGACTGAGCGGCCACAGCCTACTGGAGAAGCATACCCGGCTGCTGGACGATTCCCTGGTCCACGATTTCAATGGCTATCCATCCACCAGGGACATGTCCCTGGTGGCGCTGGGCGGCTATGGCCGGAGTGAGCTGTTCCCTTTTTCCGACATTGACCTGATGCTGCTTTACAAGAGCTATGACGAGAAACGGTTGAACGATGTGGCAGAGGCGGTCTTTTACCCCCTCTGGGATGCCGGACTCGAGGTGGGCCATGGTGTCCGCACACCGGAAACCTGTCTGTCCGAGGCCAAAAAAGATTTTTTCCTTGAACTCTCCCTGCTCGATGCCAGACTGCTGGCCGGCTCCAGAACTCTTTTTGATGAGTTGACCAGCAAATTCAACCACACCTTTATTGATGGCAGGCGCCGGGAATTTCTCGACAATATGCTGACCCACCGTTTAAAACGGCACCAGCGTTTCGGCAACCACAGCTATCTGCTCGAGCCCAACATCAAGGAAAGCCGGGGCGGCTTCCGGGATATCCAGGCCATGCTCTGGACCGCCAAAGTCATCTTCGGCCTGGGCGGCCTGGCAGCCATGGAAGAATCAGGACTGCTTTCCAGTGCTGAACGACTTAAATTCGAAGAGGCCTGGAACCATCTGGTTAAAATCCGCAACCGACTGCATTACATCAGCGGCAGAAAAAATGATCAACTCCATTTTGAACACCAGGAAGAGATGGCCGCAGCCTTCGGCTACAAGGAGAGTCGGGAGGCGCTGGCTGTGGAAAATTTCATGCGGGATGTCCATTCCAACCTGCAGACCATTGCTGTCAGGGTCGACCTTTTCTTTGATCATGTGGAGGATGCCCTGCATCCACATCAGGCCAAATTCGAGGATCGGGTTCTTGAAGAGGGTATCGAAATCCGCCGGGACAAAATCCACTGTGAGCTGAATCTAATCCCCAAACGCCCCCAGCTGCTGATGCGCATTTTTGCCCGGTCAGCTGCAACAGGGCTGAACATTCACCACCGAACCAGAAAACTGGTGCAGGACAACCTCCACCTTGTTGACGAGCAGCTGCGAAATTCCCGCCGTATTTCCGGCGCCTTTCTGCAAACGCTAGAAGCCCCCGCAAATCCGCCGGCCGTTCTCGCAAGTCTGCTTGAAACCGGTATGCTGGCTGCCTATCTTCCGGAATTCCAGCATATCAGCTCACTGGCCCAGCATGATATTTATCATGTTTACACGGTTGATCGTCATCTTGTCCAGAC
>JAGHCC010000352.1 GCA_021160685.1 Desulfobulbaceae bacterium
ATGGCCAGGAGCGAAACCTTATCGTTCAACACCCCTCCCAGCACCGCCACGCCCGAGCCCAGCCTGTCCCGCACCCGGTCGCCAACCTCACGCATTGTTTTCGGAGAATCAAGGGTTATCCGTCCGGCTACTACCTTTACATCTTCCACCATTGTGCCGCTGTTGATCATCTCATCCAGGCTTGACAGTGACAACCGGGCATTCAACAAACTGATTTCCTTTTCCATCTCCTTCTGCCTGGCCTGGAGATTTTTAATCCTGTCCACTGTTTCGGCAGGGGTTGAGCGGAGCAGTTCGGCAACATTGGCAAGTACCGCGTCCTCTTTCTGAAACAGCTCCAAAGCCCCCGCTCCTGTAACGGCCTCAATCCTGCGGATACCGGCGGCAATACCGGTTTCCGTCGTAATCTTCATCAGACCGATTTCACCGGAGGCCGCAACATGGGTGCCGCCGCAAAGTTCCCTGCTGAAATCAGCAAGACTCACCATGCGCACCGTCTCACCATATTTTTCGCCGAACAGAGCCGTGGCCCCGGCTTGAATTGCCTCATCACGGCCAAGAAGCGTAGTTTGCAACGGGCTGTTGGCCCGGATCTCTTCATTGACCCTCTTTTCCACCGCCCTGATCTCTTTGTAAGTCAATGGGGAAAAATGGGTGAAATCAAAACGCAGCCGGTCTGGAGTCACCAGGGAGCCTGATTGCTTGACATGCTCACCAAGCACCTCTTTCAGGGCGGCCTGGAGAAGATGGGTGGCAGTATGATTTGCGGCGATGCTCCGCCGTCTGCTCTCGCCAACCTTCAACTCCACCTTCGCGCCACGGATCAGCCGGCCCTCCACAACTTTGGCCTGATGCAGGACCAAACCGTTAGCGATGGAAACCGTATCAAGCACACGGGCCCGTCCGCCGGACGCAACAATCTCGCCCTGATCACCCACCTGGCCACCTGACTCCGCGTAAAACGGCGTCTCCCCACAAACAATGGAAATCCTGTCGCCGCCTGTGGCCTCGGTTACCAACTCACCGGCCTGGCTCAAAATCTCTTTTATCGTCGATGAAGCCTGCCATCTTTCGTAGCCGACAAAATCGGTTTTTTCTTCCCTGGAAAGCAGCTCCTGCATCCCCTTTGTCTTTTCCGCAAGACCGCTCCCCTTCCATGATTTGCGGGATTGCTCCCGCTGCTCCGCCATGGCACGATTAAAACCGTCTTCATCGATCTCCATGTTGCCGTCAAGGCCGATATCACGGACAATATCCACTGGAAAGCCGTAAGTATCGTAGAGTTTGAAGATAAATTCACCGCCGATGACTGCCTCTCCGGCGGTTTTCATGCGGTCGATCTCCTCCTCCAGCATGACCAATCCGTGATCAAGGGTCTCAAGGAAACGCTCCTCCTCGTGGTGCACAACCTTGTTCAGAAGTTCCCTGGCATCGAGAAGATGGGGATAGGCTTGGGCCATTTCAGCAATCACCTCCGCCGTGACAGCTGACATGAAAGGCCTTGTCAGCCCGAGAAAACGGCCAAAACGAATGGCGCGCCGCATGATGCGCCGCAACACGTACCCTCTTCCCTCATTGGCAGGCAGCACGCCGTCGGCGACCAGAAAGGCTGTGGCCCGACTGTGGTCGGCAATGACCTTCATGGCCGTATCCCGGCGGGAATCCTCGCCGTATGATATCTTGCTGATTTCAGCAATTTTATTGATCAGACCGGTAAAGAGGTCGGAATCATAATTACTGTGCACTCCCTGAACCACAGCGGCAATGCGCTCAAGTCCCATACCGGTGTCAATGCTTGGCCGGGGCAGAGGCGTCAGCTTGCCGTCCTCGCTGCGCTCAAACTGCATAAAAACCAGGTTCCAGAGTTCAAGATAACGGTCACAGTCACAGCCCACCTTGCAGTCAGCCCGGCCGCAACCCACCTCCGGCCCCTGATCAATATGGATCTCGGAACAGGGTCCGCACGGACCGGTATCACCCATGGCCCAGAAGTTATCCTTTTCACCGAGCCGAACAATACGTCCTTCAGGAACATCCTCTATCTTTTCCCAAATCGCGTAGGCCTCGTCATCATCCTCAAAAACCGAAATCCACATCTTTTCCGTGGGCAGGCCAATGACCTTGGTGAGGAACTCCCAACCGTAATGAATGGCGTCTTCCTTAAAATAATCGCCAAAGGAAAAATTCCCCAGCATCTCAAAAAAGGTATGATGCCGAGCCGTATAGCCGACATTTTCCAGATCATTATGCTTGCCGCCGGCCCGCACACAGCGCTGGGAGGTTGTGGCCCGGACATACTTCCGCTTTTCTTCGCCGGTAAAAACCCGCTTGAACTGGACCATGCCGGCATTCGTAAAGAGTAATGTCGGATCGTCCTTGGGCACCAGGGCGGAACTTTCCACCACGGTGTGGCCCCTGTCGGCAAAATAGTCGAGGAACTTTTTTCTTATTTCTTTTCCAGTCATGATTATTTGGTATTTTGGATTTCTGTTTTTTTCAAATTCGATCCAGCCTTACTCCTCCGTTGCCGCTTCCTTTTTCTCTTCGCCGGAATCAACCGGCAGGCCAAAACCGAGCCGCACCTTGTGATCAATGTCAGCGATCATCTCAGGATGCTCCTTGAGAAACTCCTTGGCATTCTCGCGTCCCTGGCCGATCCGTTCACCCTCGTAGGAGTACCAGGCCCCGCTCTTATCCACGATGTCCTGACCGACAGCCAGATCCAGGGTATCTCCGACTTTGGAAATCCCTTCGCCATAGATAATATCAAACTCGGCGATTTTAAAGGGAGGCGCCACCTTATTTTTGACAATCTTCACCTTTGTCCGGTTGCCGATGACCTCCTGACCGTCCTTGATCGGCGTCTGTCTGCGGATATCAAAACGCATGCAAGAATAAAATTTCAGGGCATTGCCGCCTGTGGTGGTCTCGGGATTGCCGAACATGACGCCAATCTTCATCCTGATCTGGTTGATAAAGATGAGGGAGGTATTGGTCCTTTTCAGGATACCGGTCAGTTTCCGCATGGCCTGGGACATCAGCCGGGCCTGGAGGCCCATGTGGGAATCGCCGATATTGCCGTCAATCTCCGCCCTTGGCACCAGGGCAGCCACCGAGTCAATGACAATCACGTCTACAGCACTGCTCCGGATCAGGATCTCGGCAATTTCCAGGGCCTGCTCGCCATAATCGGGCTGGGAAACAAGCAGATCATCCACGTTGACTCCGAGCCTGGACGCGTAAGCCAAATCCAGGGCATGCTCGGCATCAATAAAGGCGGCAACACCGTCTAGTTTTTGGGCTTCAGCTATGACATGCAGGGCCAGAGTGGTTTTTCCCGAAGATTCCGGGCCATAGATTTCCGTTACCCGCCCCCTGGGAAAACCGCCCACTCCCGTGGCAATGTCAAGACTCAGGGCGCCGGTGGGAATGACCGGGATAGCCTGAATATCATCGGTGCCAAGGCGCATGATCGAACCTTTACCGAACTGCTTCTGAATCTGAAATATTGCCGAATCCAGTGTTTTCGTTTTTCCTTCGGCGATGGCCATATTGCTGTCTCCTGTTGGAACTGAATAGTTCCCTGATTTGTATTATTTTTTGTCAGCCACAAAATCCACAAAAAACACGAAAAGATTTGTGCAAAACGTCTATTCAGGCTGATAGGCTGTAGGCATCTAGACTGTAAGAGAAATGAGCTCATTACATCGCAAATCGATGTAACGAAAAACAACGTAGACTTCGAAAACTAATAGCCTTTAGCCAACAGACTAATCACCTGATTAATTATTGCAAAACAAGAAAGAATACCCGATCTTTTCATTTCTTCCCATGAATAAATGAATCACAGCTCACCAAGGGCTAAAATCCTTGGCGACCCCTTACTAAGAAATCAATCCGACGGCAGCTCCAGCTTCAGCAGATAACGCCGGACAAGGTCAAGCCCGGTCATGGCCGCCCTGGTCTGGATCATGGCCCGTTTACCGCAAAAATGAAAAAGAAAACCAAACGACTCCCCACCAGCTGCCAGCCCGAAACAGACCGTGCCCACCGGCTTTTCTTCCGTCCCTCCGGTGGGACCGGCAATGCCGGTCACCGAAATGCCGATATCACTGCCCGTGGCCACGCAGACACCCAAGGCCATCTCCCGAGCCGTCTGGCGGCTCACGGCGCCATACTCAAGCAGGGTTTTCCTGTTCACCGACAGCAGTCTTTCTTTCAAGTCATTGGAATAGGCCACCACTCCGCCGAGAAAGTAGTTGGAACTGCCAGGAATGGTGGTAATCCGGTGCGCCATCAAACCACCAGAGCAGGATTCGGCCACGCCGATTGTCAGTTTACGGGCATGGAGAATCTGGCCGACAATCCCTTCCAGACAGGCGTTATCTTCGCCATAAAGCGAATCACCCATAGTCTCTTCAATGACCATTTCTATCTGCTGAAACAACCTCTCTGTTTCGGCATGGCTTTCGCCCCGTACCGTAAGGCTTACATGCACCTCGGTGGAAAGCGGATAATAGCCGATGCTGACCTGGCTGTGGCTGTTTTCAATCGCTTTCAGCCTCTGGTTAATTTCCATTTCAGAAAGACCGAAAACTTTATAAACCTTCTGCCGGACCAGACTGGTCTTGCCGCCTTTCCAGGTGGCAAGCCGGGGGATCACCCGGTCAATCATCAACTCCCGCATCTGGTTGGGCACCCCTGGAAGAAAAAAAATCGGCTTATCATTATAAATGAGCAAATAGCCGGCCATCCTCTCTTCCGGCTTGAGGATTTCAGCCCCGGACGGGAGCCAGGCCAGCTTTTCCAGGGAAGGCATACTGGCAAATCGCCTGGATCTTTTGATCTTATCAAAAATCTCGGGATACAAGGTGGTCGGCCGATCCAGGGCCTGGGCCACTGCCTCATTCGTCAAATCATCACTGGTGGATCCCAGGCCGCCGGTCACCACAACGAAATCCGCCCGGTCAATGCTGTCCTTAATGGAAGAACCAATCATTTCCGGTTCATCGCCAATGGTAAACATGGCGGAAATCTCATGGCCGGCGCCAAAAAGATGGCTGGCAGCAAAATAACTGGTTGAGTTCAAAATCCGCCCCGAGGTCAACTCGTCGCCGATGGAGATAATTTCACCGATCATGTTTCTCTCTCTTTTGTCACTTCTCAGGTGTTAAGGTAAAAGGCTGAAGGCTAAATGTCGATGTCTTACTCCACAAACTCACCAAAAACCATATTCTCTTCCAACCGGTCAATCTTGACGTCACAAATCCGATTAGCCAAACCTGCCGGGGCCGAAAAGTAAACCGGGATATAATTTTCCGTAAAACCACGCATGAGACTAAAACGGTTTTTTTTGTTCTCGGCCAGCACCCTGTGGATCGTACCGGGAAAACGACTATAAAACGCCATCCGTTTCTCCTGGTCCAGCCGGCGCAGAACCGCCACCCGTTCCTTCTTGACCGGACCTGGAATTTGTTCTTTCATACGGGCGGCAAGAGTGGCCGGCCGCTTTGAATAGGGGAAGACATGGAGATAGGAGATCGGCAGACCGGTCAACAGATTCCGGGTGTTTTGGAAAGCCTTTTCATCCTCACCCGGAAACCCCACCAGCACATCGGAACCAATACACGCGTCCGGCAGCAGGCTGATGATCTTCTCAACGGTACGAGCATAATCTTCCGGCGAGTAATGCCGGTTCATCTTTTTCAGGATGCCACTGTCGCCGCTCTGGAGTGGAATATGAAGATGGGGCATGATATTCGGGGAGGAACCAATCAGAGCAAGCAGATCATCATGCAGTTCTCCGGGCTCCAGGGAACTGATCCGAAAACGAATATCCGGCTCCTGCAGAGCCAGTTTTTCCATCAACCCGATCAGGGTGGGGGGTGACTCAAGATCAGCACCGTACTTCCCCACATGAATGCCGGTCAAAACAATTTCCCGATATCCCTGTTCCGCAAATATTCGAGCCTGCTCCAAAACCCGATCCAACGGGAGACTGCGGCTGCGGCCCCTGGCATAGGGAATAATGCAGTAGGAACAGAAGCTGTTGCAGCCATCCTGAATTTTCAAAAATGCCCTGGTCCGGCCTCGAAAACTTTTAACCGGCAGATCACAGATCTCCCTGACCTTGCTGATATCGGTCATGTACATCTCGATATCGCAATAATCGTCGGCAAGGGTATAATCAACCAGCAGATGTTTATAGGCGTTGCCCACCAGGCAGACCGGCTGGTCAATAAGATCAAGAAGTTCGTCGCCGGCCATCTGCGCATAACAGCCGGTCACCACGATCCTGGCCTCGGGATTACTCCTGTAGGCCCGACGGACCATACGGCGGGATTCAGCTCCGGCCCGGGCCGTGACAGCGCAGCTGTTAATAATATAAATATCCGCCTCATGGGAAAAAGGCACAATTTCAGCGCCTCTTTCCTCCAGGGAAGAGATAAAAGACGCCGACTCAAACTGATTGACCTTGCATCCCAAGGTCGTCACCGCCACCCGCTTACTTTTTGATTTCATCCTACAATCTCTCCACAACCTATAACCTGATTCCCATCATAAAAAACCGCAAACTGACCCGGAGTTATGGCCCGCTGCTTCTCCGCAAAAACAACCTCGACTCCATCGTTTCTCCGGCTCACCTTTGCCCGCGCGCCCTGGTGTCGGTATCGGATTTTCACATCAAAATATCCGGGAAGTTCCGCTGGAGAACCGCTGGTCCAGCGCATCGTTCCCACGACAAACCGCTCATGCCATAAATCCTTTTCCTTGCCCACCACCACCCTGTTTTTCGCAACATCCAGCCCAATCACATACCAAGGCGTAGCATCGCAAAGACCAAGTCCACGCCTCTGGCCGATGGTATAATGAAAAATCCCCTGATGTTCACCAAGATGAAGGCCCGTTGAATCGACAATCTCCCCTTTTCCGGGAAGACTGAGATCCTGATCCACCAGAAAATCGGCCACACTTCGGCTTTCAAGAAAACAGACATCCTGACTCTCTTGGCCATAAAAATCCGAAAATCCCAGCTCCTCGGCCCGGCAATAAACCTCATCCTTGTTCAAACCGCCAAGGGGAAAGACAAGGCGGGCCAACTGACGCTGATTCAGACCGCAGAGAAAATAAGACTGATCCTTGCCGATATCGCTGCCCTTGAACAGCCGATAATGGCCCTGTCCGTCGGAATCGATGCGGGCATAATGACCCGTAGCCAGCTTATCGGCCGATTCAGTACACACCGCGTTCAGCAAATGACCACATTTTATTGCAGGATTACAAACGACACAAGGATTAGGTGTCCTGCCCTGTAAATAACTGCTGCAAAAATAGTCCAAAACCTCTTTGCGAAACTCTTGGCTGAGATCGACAGTTTCAAGGGGGACATCCAGCTTGCGGGCAACCTCTCTGACCCGGTCGAGTTGATCTTCCAAATCCGGCTGGGCCAGGATCATGAAAACCCCGAAAACGTCATATCCCTCTTGTTTCAAGATGGCAGCGGCCACGGTGCTGTCCACTCCGCCGCTCATGGCCACGGCAACTCTTTTATTTTTTATCTTGCGCACAATAATTTTGAAAAACGAATGACGATTTCGGGATTAACGTTTAAGGTGATTTGACTGCATAGAGGCAAAGGTTCAAAGGTTCAAAGGGGCTAAGGGACAGAGGGAAAAACAACAGCCCCAATCGTGCCTGTTTCCAAGGGAGGTACTTCCGTCATCAACCTTAATTCAACAGGTTATTCAATGCCGTCCGTGGATTTTGTTATTTGTAAAAATCTACGTTTTTTACGAAACCGACTAACTTCCGCCCCTTTGAACCTTTGAACCTTTGAACCTTTGAACCTCATAATTACCATGCCGACCGAAGAAGGTCAAAAAACAAAATAAATCCGTAAGTCGATACCAAAAAAACAATGTTCGAAAATTTACTCAAACTCTATCAATACGTGGATCAGACCATGCAACTTGTCCGGGAACGTTTTCCGGAGGAGGTGAAATGTAAACCGGGCTGCTCCGACTGCTGTTCGGCTGTTTTTGATCTCTCCTATATCGAGGCTGTTTATCTCGCCCACCGCTTCAGTCTGCTCGAGGACGGAATCAAGGCAGCAATTCGGCAGCGGGCGAAAAAGGCTCTTCAAGAATGGCTGGAGCTCATTGCTGCAAAGGGAGATCCATCCACGGCCCGTATTCGCTGTCCCCTTTTAAACAGTGAGGAGCAGTGCGACTGCTACGAAGCCAGGCCGGTGAACTGCCGGACCTACGGTGTCCCCACGGTGATTAATGACAGCGGCCATGTCTGCGGCCTCTCCGGTTTCACAAAGGGGAAATCCTATCCATCCCTTCATCTTGCCCCCCTGCAGCAGAGTCTCTATGAATACTCCATTGAACTTGGCGGCAAAGAGCTTGGCGAAAAACGCTGGCCCGCAGGTGCCGTGCTGCTTTATCCCGAAGGGTTTCAACCGGATTCGAAATAATGAGTCATCCCCGCTGTGAACTCCTGGCCCCGGCCGGCAACCTGGAAAAACTGAAAATCGCCATCCATTACGGCGCTGATGCGGTTTATCTTGGCGGCAAACAATTCAGCTTGCGGGCCCAGGCCGCCAATTTCAATAAAGATGAACTGCAGGAGGCGGTTAACTTTGCCCATCAGCACGCAGCCCGAATCTTTGTCACGGTCAATATCTTCGCCCATAACCGGGACTTTAAAGGTCTTGCCGACTATCTGAAATTTCTTGCTGAAATCCGGGTGGATGGACTCATTATTTCTGACCCCGGCATTCTCAGCCTGGCCAGAAAGATCGTGCCGCAATTAAAAATCCACCTCTCCACCCAGGCCAATGTCACCAACGGCGAAAGCGCCTCTTTCTGGGAACAACAGGGCGTGAGCCGCATCAATCTGGCCCGGGAACTGTCACTTGCGGAAATCCGCGAAA
This sequence comes from Desulfobulbaceae bacterium, assembly GCA_021160685.1. Taxonomy (GTDB): domain Bacteria; phylum Desulfobacterota; class Desulfobulbia; order Desulfobulbales; family SURF-16; genus JAGHCC01. The sequence goes on from JAGHCC010000352.1 coordinate 8,939, forward strand.
TCAGAAAAAAGATCAGCGCCAAAATTGAAGTCTTTGTCCACGGCGCTCTCTGCATTTCTTATTCCGGCCGCTGCATGCTCAGCCTCTATCTCACCGGTCGAGACGCCAACAAGGGGCTGTGCGCCCATCCCTGCCGCTACTCCTACCGGCTTGAAGAGGCAAAAAGACCGGGCCAGTTTTTCCCGGTGGAGGAAGACGAGCGGGGAACCCACATCTTTAACAGCAAGGATCTCTGCCTGATCAACCGCTTGCCGGAATTGATTACGGCCGGGGTGGATTCCATCAAGATCGAAGGAAGGATGAAGGGGATCTATTATGCCGCCGGTATTGTCCGGATTTACCGGGCCGCCCTGGATCATATTTACAGATGTCTGGAAAAAAATCCCGTTGAACCGGTGGTCATGGGTGAGACGTTCATGGAGGAAATTGTCAAGCTGGGCTCCAGGGGCTATACCGAGAATTTCATTGATGGATCGCCGGATGAAGATGACATGCTCTACTCAGGCCCCCGTGTTGACCAAACCTATGTCCCGGCCCTGCTGATCAGAAAAAAAGGACCTGACACTCTCTTTGATATCCGCCATAAGATTAAACAGGGGGATCGGCTGGAGTACATGGCCCAAGGTCTTGCTAATCTGGATTTCGAGATTAAAACGATTTACGACCTGAACGGCGTAAGGCTGGATCAGGCCCAGCCCAACACCCTGATCAGACTTGAGACCTTACCTGAAATTGACTGGCAGGAACACGGGCTGGTTAGAAAGGTACAACATTAAAATCAAGGAGAAAGCCAATGACCATTTCACAACAAACTATAGAAATAGTAAAAAGCACGGCTCCCCTGTTAAAAGAAAAAGGGGAAGATGTTACCGCAAGAATGTATCCAATTCTATTTTCAAAATACCCGGAAACCGAGGTGCTTTTTAAAAATGCAAACAATCAACCTGCTAAGCTGGCGACTGCTATTGCGGCTTACGCTGCAAACATAGATCAACTAGAAAACCTGGGTGACGCTGTCGAGCGTATGGCCCAAAGGCATGTTAATGTAAAAGTGAAACCCAAACATTACCCGATGGTTGCTGATGCACTTTTGACGGCAATGACTGAGGTGCTTGGTTCTGACGTGGTCACTGATGAAGTCTCTTCCGCATGGGGAGAGGCCTTTAACTTCCTGGCTGACATTTTGAAAACAAGGGAAAAAGAATTATATGCTGCATGAATAATTCACCTCAACGCCGAACTGCCGGCCCGGCTCCCCAGACAAGACCCATGGAGACAACACTTTTAGTAACCAATCACAGGATGACATTATCCAAAGTTTGAGCAAACTCCTATCCGGCAAACGTTCACAGGTGCCGGAGATCGGAGTCTCACTATGTTCGCTACCTGCCGCAAGCAGGGTGGGTGACTATAGCCCCCCTATGTCAAACGCCCTGATCGCGGCAAGATTCGGTGCCTGTGATCGCTTGCCACTTTTACGCTGCCCTCTGTGTGCAGACACAGGGAGCAGCCATTTTCACAGTGACCGGAATCGTGATTATTATTGCTGCCCTTACTGCCACCTGGTCCATGTGCCGCCCTTACAACTTCTTTCCCCTGAAGCGGAGCGGGCCGAGTATGACAAACACCAGAACTCACCGGACGATGCCGGCTACCGCAAATTCCTGAGTCGTCTGTTCATCCCGCTGAATACTCGACTCAGTCCGGGCAGCCATGGCCTGGACTTCGGTTCCGGCCCCGGCCCTACCCTTTCCCTGATGTTCGAGGAAGCAGGCCACCGGATGAGCCTGTTTGACCCATTCTATGCCCCGAAAAAAGATGCTCTCAACAGGCAATACGATTTTATCAGCGCAACCGAGGTGGTTGAGCATCTCCATGATCCAAAGACTGAGCTTACGCTCCTCTGGTCCATCCTCAAGCCTGGCGGCTGGCTGGGGATTATGACCAAGCTGGTCCTGGACCGAGCCGCCTTTTCTAACTGGCATTACAAAAACGACCCAACCCATGTCTGCTTTTATTCTATCAAAACAATGGAATGGCTGGCCAGACAGTGGCAGGTGAAACTCCTGCCGATCGGCAAGGATGTTCTTCTTTTTCAAAAACCATTATAAAAAAAACTTTCTAAACCACCAATCGTTTCTCTGGCCTTTTGTTCAGACGTCATTCACGATTGGGATAGAAATTGATCAAAACCGCTGGGAGTTATAAGAGGTAAGACGTGAAATCCAGGATTGTCATTCAGGGCGGGGCAGAGACACGGAGTTTTTAATAATCTCCGTGTCTCTGAAAAACTATCAGGCAATCTCCACCAACTCAATTTCAAACGTCAACTCCATACCGGCCAAGGGTGGATTGGCATCCAGCAAGACATGGTCGTCGTTAACCTCAACTACCTTTACCATCATAGGCTGGCCGTTGGGGCCTTGAATCTGCAGCTTCTGTCCCACCTCAGGATTAATATCCGGAGGAACCTGATTCCTGGGCACGGGCATGACCAATTCTTTCTGATGCTCTCCATAGGCCTTATCCGCCGGAATCGTCACTTTTTTGGACTCGCCATGACTCATGCCGAGCACTGCATCATTAAACCCGGGAATGACCTGGCCGCTGCCAATGGTGAATCCCAGGGGCTCACGTCCGTCGGACGAGTCAAAGACCGTGCCGTCGGCAAGTGTACCGGTGTAATGAATTTTAACACTATCGCCTTTTGTTGCCGCTGCCATATTTTTCTCCTTATCGAATCATGATGTCTTCGTAAAAACTATTTTTTCAATGCAAAAGACGCGAAAGTTTTTCTTAAAAATCAAATAATTACTCTTGCGTCCCTTGCGTCTTTCGCCTTAAATTTTAGCTTCTTACGAGTTCATCAATCATTACTTTATCAAAACTTAAAAAATAAAAAAACGGGCGCAACATAATCGGTGCACCCGTTACAAATTTCACCCCCGGTGAAATTATTTCTTAAAAATGGATCATCCCCCGGACTTGCATCCGTCACCCTTCTTGTCGGTCGGGGCGGAAACCGGGCTAAGGACATTCTGACGTGAAACCTTGACCCGAATATTTTCGGCAATTTCCAGGGTCACAACCTTGTCGGTCAGCCCCTTGATGGTGCCGTGCAGACCGCCGCTGGTAATCACGGCATCTCCTTTTTTCAGGCTGCCCAGAAAGGCCTGCTGCAATTTGGCCTTTTGCTGCTGCGGCCTGATGAGCAGAAAATAAAAGACCACAAAAATCAAAATCATCGGGATCAGGCTACCAAAGGCGCTTCCCCCCGGAGCGGCATCAGCCGCATACGCTAAAGATGTCATATTCAACCTCCTGAATAACGTTGTTTTATATCTCTGGCGGCGAAGTCAAAAAACCATTAATTAACTTCCCTCTCCGCGCAAATCATAAAATTCTTTTCTGAATGTCTCAAAGCAATCCTCTTCAATGGCCCGGCGGATACCGGCCATCAGGTTGACAAAATAATGCAGATTATGGATGGTATTCAGCTGCGAGGACAAAATCTCCCGGGCCATATAGAGATGACGCAAATAGGCCCGTGAGTAGTTCCGGCAGGTATAACAGTCGCATAACTCGTCAACAGGTCGAGAATCGTCACGATACTGGGCGTTTTTTATAACAAGCCTGCCCCGAGAAGTAAAGAGCATTCCATTTCTGGCATTTCTGGTGGGCATGACGCAGTCAAACATATCAATGCCCCGATAAACCGATTCCACCAGATCCTCAGGGGTTCCAACGCCCATGAGATAACGGGGGTAATCCACCGGCAGAAGGGCCGCGCTCTTTTCCGTCATCTCCCGCATCAACTCGATGGGTTCGCCAACGCTCAAGCCCCCCAGGGCATAACCGTCAAAACCAATCTCAAGCAGCTCATCCACCGCCATTTTCCGCAGATCATCATACATGCCGCCCTGAACAATGCCAAAAAGAAGCAGGTCTTTGTTTTTATGGGCCGCCCGTGACCGTTTGGCCCAGCGGCCGGTCAGCTTAGTGGCCTCAAAAGCCTCCTGCCGGTCAGCGGGATAGGGAATACAGGTATCAAGACACATCATGATGTCCGAGCCCAGGTCTTCCTGGACGGCCACAACCTTTTCCGGACTCAGAAAAAGCATGCTGCCGTCCAGATGGGATTTGAATGTCACCCCCTCTTCACTGATTTTGGCCAGATCCCGCAGGCTGAAGATCTGGAAACCACCGCTGTCGGTGAGGATGGGACCATTCCAATTCATGAAACGGTGCAGGCCGCCGAGATCACGGATCAACTCGTGCCCCGGCCGGACAAAGAGATGATAGGTGTTGGCCAGAATAATCTGCGCCCCAAGTTCCTCCAGATTTTCCGGCGTGATACCTTTGACTGTGGCCTGGGTGCCCACCGGCATAAAAATCGGGGTCTGGAAAACGCCGTGGGACGTACGGACCTCGCCGCGCCGGGCCGCACTTCGGGAAGAGGTGCAATGCAGGGTAAAAGGAGAACTCATTTTGTAAATATCCAGCTTGTATAAATTAGAGTTACGAAAAACTCTATTTGTAAATGTTTGGCAGTACTTTACAGGGAGGCAAGCAGGCTGATCAACTATACTTTGGTATGCTGGGCAGACTGATCGCCTTCCTGTGAAGTGGTGCCGGATATTTAGCTCATTTTGCCTGGTTTCCCAAGGCAAGCAATTGTTCAATTCCCTGCCGGGCCAGGCTGGTGAGTTCATCAAATTCCGTCTGGGCAAGGGGTCTGCCCTCAGCCGTGCACTGCACCTCGATCAGGCGGCCGTCTCCGGTCATGACAAAATTCGCATCCGCCTCGGCAGTGGAATCTTCCCCGTAATCAAGATCAAGCAGGGGTTGCTCGTCAACAATACCGCAGCTCACTGCGGCCAGGGGCAGCAGATCAATTTCACCCAGAACACCTTTTTTCTGGAGCATGGCCAGCGCATCCCCAAGGGCCATGGCCGCGCCGGTGATGGATGCCGTCCGCGTGCCGCCGTCGGCGTTCAGCACATCACAGTCCACCCGAAAGGTTCTCTCCCCCAATTCCGCCAAATCAACCATCATTCGCAGGGAACGACCGATCAAGCGCTGAATCTCATAAGTACGGCCGGATCGCCCCCGCACCGCCTCTCGTTTCATCCGTGAATTGGTGGAACAGGGCAGCATGCCGTATTCAGCGGTGATCCAGCCCTTACCCGTATCCTTTAAAAAAGGTGGCACGCTCTCCTCAACCGTGACGGCGCAGAGGACATGGGTATTGCCCATTTTGATCAAAACAGAGGCATCGGCCTGGGGCTGGAACCCCCGCTCGATGAGCACGGGTCGCAGTTCGTTGTTTGTTCTATTATTTTTTCTCATAACCTCATTAAGTAATCATTTCATTATGCATGGGCAACCATAAAAAAAGTGTAAACTACTTTTGCCTATTTCTGAAGGATGCCATTTTATTGATAACAATTCATGGTTGATTCAACGTTATTTGGCGTTAGCTTGACGGCTATGCCCTTGCTGTTGATCTTTATGAAAAGGAGCCTTATCATTATAAGGATTCGATTGTAAGACAATTTTTATCCATAATTGCAAGGAAAAAATAACCATGAACAACCTGACCTGCTGGCAGCGCCTTGAGTATGATGGCCGGGCCGTTTACATCAATCCTGAAAAACCGGACTGGTTTGTCCCCAACAATAAGGCCGACATCCTGATTCAGAACCTGCTGAAAGAGGGTCAAGCCGATGAAAACATCCTTGATCAAATCCTGTTGGGATCACAGATCAGCACAGAACCCGCCCAGCCGTATCATGGCCGAGCCGAGCTTTTGTCCTTGACCACGCTCAAGGAATGCTGGTTCCATCTCACCAACCACTGTAATCTGGCCTGCAAGCACTGCCTTTTTTCCTCCTCGCCCAGCCGCAAGGAAGAGTTAAGCCGCGAACAACTTGACCGGGCCTTAAGTGAGGCAAAAAATCTGGGCTGCACCCTCTTTTATTTCACCGGCGGCGAACCCTTCACCTATCCTGATTTTCCGGAAATCATCCAAAATCTCCTCCAGGATCCGCAAAATCATGTGGTGGTGCTCACCAATGGCCTGCTGCTGGAAAAGCATCTCGACATCCTGGGCCGCCTGCCCCAGGAACGGCTTCACCTTCAACTCAGCATGGACGGCCTTGAAAAACAACACGAAGAGATTCGCGGCAAGGGAACATTCAGCCGTTTAATTCGCAATATCAAGGTGATGAGAAAGGCCCATATCGGTGTTACCCTGTCCATGGCCGTTCATCAGGCCAATGTTAATGATCTGCCGGCCATGATGGATCTGGCTGCTGAGCACGGGATTAAAAATATCCACCTCCTCTATCATTTTATTCGCGGCAAGGGCAGCAGGGAGCAATTCACCAGACCTGTTGAAATCCTGTCCCATCTCATTACCGCCCAGGAAATCGGTGAAAGAAAAGGGATCCTGATTGATAATGTCGAACTCATCCGCAGCCAGGTCTTCACCAGTCCCGCTACCCGCCACGACCTCTCCAACACAGGCTGGGAATCCGTGGCCGTGGGGCCGGACGGCAATATCTATCCCTCTCCGGCCCTGGTGGGCATGGAGGGACTCAACTGCGGCGCACTTGAGCAGGGCTTGGAACAGGTCTGGCGTCACAGCCCGGTTCTTAAAAAAATTCGCGCCGCAACCCTTCACAACACCAGCTACGATGAAAATCCCTTGAAATTTCTTGTCGGCGGCGGCGATCTTGATCACAGTTACATGAGCGGTGGCGAGTTTGCCGGCCATGATCCCTATGTGGAACTCTATAATGATATGGCCCTCTGGCTCATAACACGTCAGGCGGCACACTACCCTGAGACACAGAGGCCCGCGATTCTTCTGCGCATGGGCGATGTCCGC
>JAGHCC010000247.1 GCA_021160685.1 Desulfobulbaceae bacterium
ACTACGTTTCATTATCCTCACCTCCCAGGAGGCTGTCCGAGAATAGCAATTTTTTCTCAAATCGAGGCATTTCGAAAAAATAATCACAGTCATATTTTTAATATTACGAGCATTATTTTTTGGAAATAACGAAGAGTTGGGGAAAAAGGGCATTCTCGGACAGCCTCCTAGCGCTCATAAGCGGACAGTTCATAACGGCTTGTGCCGTCGGTCCTGGCAAGCAGGCTGTTAATATTTCTATTCCGTTCAATCTCCAAACCGGCGGCATACGCAACCTCGCCTGAAGCAGCCTCGATCATCCGAACATTAACAATCACCGTGCTCGGGGTCAGTGCATAGGTGCCGGTGACAATCCCATAGGCATCCTCATCTCCATCCACACGATTGGCATCCCTGCTCAATGCCAGTTCACCGCTTCTCTTTTTGATATAAATTTCAGAAGTTTTCCTGATCTCCGCCACCCTGAAACCTCTGTTAAAAAGACAGGTGGACAAAGCCTCTGTCATGGCGCGGCCAAAGGCGGATGTCCGGTACAGATCGTCAAGATCAACCAGGGTGGTGAGAATCAATTTTTCTCCCTGCCCGGAACCGCTTTGCCGACTGGCCAAGAGACGGTTGGCAAGCTCATCGCCGAAGCCGAAAAAATCCGGCGATGCCGCTGAAACGGTGGGTGGCGGCTGAACCTTTCCACAGCCGATGCAGATGAGGACAAAAAAGACAGTGATCAGCAAAAAACTCTTCTTTAGCATGACGGCTCCAGACATATTCATTCACTTCGTAACTGTTCAGGGCGATAGACTATGGCCATTAAAGGCTCATCGCCGTTCTCTCAATAACTGTTCCGCTCTTTTCATTCCATCCACGGCATCATCGTAAGTCATTTTGTTCACGGCTGCGGCTGCGGCATAGGCAAACTGCTCACGGGCCAGTTCAAACCGTTCCTCCCGCATATATCCAACACCCCGCTCATAGCAGGAAGAGGCATAGCCGTTTATTCTCTGTAACGGTTGCTCCACCGGTTTTTTTTGCCACATTGAGCAGCCGGACAACAGCACAATCACGGAAAGCGGCACAAAAAACCATTTCATCTTTATGGAATTCTTCATGATTTTATCTTTACACTCAATTTTGTGACTTATTCAATCAGGGCTGTTTCTTCAAAAGACCTGACCCGTACCTTTGAACCTGAACGATGCGGTCTCCCCTCGTCCTGAAGCAGTCCGGCGGATACTCCGTTTAACTCAAAAACTGTACTAGCGCCCGAAAGCACCATTCCGTCCCGGTTGCGAAGCAGGCGGGCATTGATAAAAATCTCATTATTTGAAATCGTGTACGTGCCCACAAGCATGGCATCACCGGGATGAACATAACTCAACTCGGCCATATCGCGTGACATTGCGTATTCTCCGAAACCCTCGCTGATCATCATGGCCGGCGTCATACGGACATCCACCACATCCAGTCCGACAACCTGAAGTTCGTGCATCATCTGTTCGCCGAGATAACGGCCGAGCCCGGAGGTCGTATAAAGATGATTCAGATTGACAAAAGTGCTCACCGTGACCGTGAACTCATCAATGATCTCTTCCCTTGCATTGGCTAAAAGCTGATGAGCCAGCTCCCTGATCCGCAATTTCAATTCCAGCCCCTGGTCCGGCGGCTCAACAGGCGCCTCCTTTTTTTTCTGGAAAGAAGCCAAAAATCTTTCCGTCCATGTTAATTCTTCCGGGGGAAAAACAGCTTCATCCAGCCGGTAGACATAATCCTTCTCCAAGTCATGCCGACACATGCTGACAGGAACAGTTTCCGCCTCCGCGTCCGTCCATGGCCAGCCGGCAGCCGAAACAAAACCGGCGTAACACGTGAACAAAAGCACAATAATTATTTTTCCCCAAATAAAACGCATGGACGCCCCTCCTGGCCGAGAAATCATGTCAACAAACACTTTTTTGTAATTATTTAGGTGGGGCCACCAAATTGGCCTAACCACCGTTCCGTAACTGTTCAGGAGTGCTCCATATCGAAGTCTACGCTTATCTGGTTCATTTGGGACTTCGAAGCATACTTGTCCTATTCAAGAAGGCCAGGTAAGCGAGTATGCGAGACTCCGAAATGGGACAAGATGGGGTGCTCCTGAACAGTTACCATTTTTTTGTCAAAAAACCGTACCCGTGTCAACGGATCAACACATAAAACCCGCAAACACGTTCGGCATTATTTTCCCTGTAGCTTTTTTTTCCCATCAATTCGTCACTTTTTTTAATAAAATCCCTGATGCATTAACGGGTTGCCGCATCTAAGATGCCCACCAATAAAGGCAAGACGCCTCAACCTGCAACCGCAAACAATCATTTCCATTAAGACCTGTCGACAAAACAACATTGCATTTCCCATGCCAAAAAACACAGTTCCAAATCAGATTTACAAATCCCCACTTAACGGATCAATCAAGACCCAACACAAAAAGGTTGTCAAACACAATAAAGAGATTATACTTGTAAAGTTCATGTTTGTTATATTGTAACGATTTCATATTCAATACTTCGGCACCC
>JAGHCC010000277.1 GCA_021160685.1 Desulfobulbaceae bacterium
CAGAAACCGTAATGCCCCCATGCTGATCCAAACAATTTTTTCAGCCGGCACCATGTCAAAAAGTCGGTTGATAGTTTCCTCATAACCCTGTTGCCAGCCATTATGATAAATGATCGGATCAAAATGAAAGGCGAGTTTATATCCCCATGATGCGCAACGAGCCGCAGCCTCCAGCCGTTCATCCAGAGAGGCGGTTCTGAATTCCTCCCCGGCCATGATGGGGCCGCTGTTCAGGGACCAGGCCATGATGGTGCGGCCGCCGTGGTTCAGGCCCTTGAGTTGATCAACCACGGCGCTTTTTGTTTTCAGCTCCAGGATAGCCGTGGACTTATCCCCCATGTATTCCACCAGGATGCGGCTGAGGCCGGTCAGTGTGTCCAGGGCCATGCTGTCGGTGAATTCGCCGGTGCCGATACGCCAAAACTGACTGGTCCTGGTCAGGGCCAGGTCAAGTTCGGCCAGCAAGTCTTCCACATTGACAAAAAAGGATAAAAATGGATTATTGAGATAGGCCTGTAAAATGCAGTAGACGCAATCCATGGGGCAGTTCATGCCGATGTTCAGGACTTGGTAATCGCAGCAGCGGTATTCCCTGGTGCCGGGGCAGGGTTTGAAGAAATGGCCACGGTTGCGACAGAGAAGCAGCGCATGTTTGCCCTGGTTCAAGCTGTGGGGATAGGGAAGTTTGAATTCGGGCTGGCCCTGGTCTTTGATGGGACGAATGTCCGCATGACCTGCTCGGGCCAAAATTTCTTTGGTATAGGGGAGGTCAAGGCAGCTTTCCTCCACAAAAATGGTGCGGACGTGGCGGGCCGGATCCCAAGGCTTAAAAGTTGTATTTTTATGTGATGGCATTGATGAAAGATACTGGAAAGGAAGGGTCACGCCAATGAAAAAATATTCTATCGGGTTTGTATGCTGTTTCGTGCTTTTCTTTGTCTGGGGACTCCGACCTGCACTTGCTGAGAAAAATTACGGAGATATTTTCAATGCAGAGTTTGTCAGGGCCGTTGAAGCGGATGTGGTGATATTTAATCTTTCCGGATTACATCCCCTGATCGGTGAGCAGATTCCGATTCGCCTCCGTGGAATAGATGTGCCGCAAATTAATACAGGCTGCGTAAAGGAAAGAGAGGCTGCCGTCAAAGCGCGGAAAATCGTCAGCTGGCTACTGACAAAATCAAGAACGATTACCCTGAAAAAAGTCGGCCGTGATAACCGGTTCAGGATTACGGCAGTTGTCCTGGCTGACAACAGGGACATTCGGGAGATTCTTCTCCAAAAAGGCCTCGCTGAGCGAAAATCGGCAAGACAGAAACGGCGAGATTGGTGTCAATGATGATGGCTGAGTCCTGTTGAGTCCATTTCGGTCTGGATTCTGACGGCAGTTTCTCTCTTCAGCTCAGGTTCTGTGCTTCCAGAATAGCCACCCGCGAAGCGGCCTGGAGAAGCATCTCCTTTGTTTTTATGTTCATCTCTGTAAAGCGAACGCCCATCCCCTTATCCTGAAGCGGTCCTCTATAATTGACCCAGACAACCTCGGCATTGACATTGAACTTCATATTTTCAATTTTAAAAGAAAGTTCCAGGGGACGCCCTACGTTGGTCGGGCTTTCAGTGCATAGGAACATTCCATCAGGCGAAATATCTTTTGACAAAGATATCAAATAATCTCCTTCAAGGAAAAAATTTACATCAATCTTGACAGGAATGCGTGGGCTGATTCTTTTTTCTGCGCTGTTCATTATTGTTGTCTCCAGATTGTCTTCAGGCGACCTCGTTTACCAACAAGGAGGCTATTGTTAGAAAAAAGAAAGGAGATGCTTCTTTATCTAAATAATAGAATATTTTATTCTGTAACGTCAAGGAGATAATGAGATCAGGTCGTTGCAACCCGGAGAGGAACCTGACAATCCCCGGGAACAGAGCGCAATGGAAGGTCAATGAAGAGATGAAACAGTGAAAAGGGGGAATTTATCCTGTCATTGGTCAAGATGGCGGTGCCAATTGATTTCAGCGAATGTCCGCCGGAGAAAATGATCATCGTCGCTAACCAGGAATTTCAGCTTGCTAAATGTCTTCAGAGCAGCTGGCTTCACTTCTGCCAAGGGTGTCACCTCATCCCTGCTTCCCAGGTAGATCCAAGTCGGCACGGATATTTTTCTGTCAGCCAACTGCGCAAATTCGGTAAAATTAAGGGCCGGGGCCAAAAGAATGATTTTCTTGACCCGGTTTTCATTGGACATGGCATAAAGAGTTGCCATCAGGCCGCCATAGCTTGAGCCGATCATGATGATATCCGAGATTTTGTTCAAAATGGAATTCAACTGAGTCATCCGGGTTTGCAGGTCGCCGGAAAAATCAGGAACAAGCATGTCTGGGAAATGGGCACCGAAAAAATGTCCCTTTCTCCCTTTACTGCTACTGTCGAGTCCGTGCAGAAAAATTGTGGTCATGTTTTTTTAAAGAAAAGATAACAGGCCAGGGCAAGGAGAATGGCGGCAAAGATTTTTTTGAAATGGGCTGTTGAGACATGCTCCAGCAGCCGTGGTCCGAGCTGGGCGCCGGCAATTCCGCCGAGACCCAGCATAATGCCGGCCCGGTAATCCACATTGGCAAATTTATTGTGGGCCAGAAGCGCCGATGCCGCAATAACCAGGATGGCCACGAATGATGTCCCTACCGCCTTTTGGGCGGAATAGCCCAAAAAGAGCAACAGCGGAATGATAAGAAAACCGCCGCCGAGACCGGTAAACGAGGCGCCGAGACCCACAAAAAGCCCACAGACAAGCAGAGTAACCGAGATGTTCATTTGGTTTTCCTTTAATTTTGTTTCCTATTTTATAACGGCTATCCCTCAAACCTGTAAAGGGAAAAATGGCTAATCGTATCCATAGGTTCCGCCCAATTACAGAAAACAGCACTAACCCTGATCCTTTGGCTTGGTCAAAATAATATGGTTCGCTCTCTTTTTTTTATTTTTCCAACAGAGGACATATAATAATGTTGTTTTGTTCACGATTGTAAAAAATCGGGTAAAATGATAGTTTAAGGATGTCGAGATTTGAGCAGTATAAATTTACAGAAAAATTCAGATTTATCGATAAGGACAACTAAAAAAGGAGGAATTATGCCAAGATTCTTATTCAGTCTACTTATTGTTGCCCTAGTTACCTTGAGCCTTTCTTGTCGCACACATGCTCAAGAAAAAATTGCTTTTTCATCTGACCAAGAAGGGAACTATGAGATCTATACCATAGACCCAACTGGATCGCATCTAAAGCAAGTAACGAACCATGCCGCAGAAGACCGACAACCGTCCTGGTCGTCGGATGGGAAATCCCTTGTATTCTGCTCGGATCGTGACGGTGATTGGGAGATCTATACGATGAGAACTGATGATTCCGGTCTGCGCCAGTTGACGAGCAATTCAGATAGCGATCGAGGACCGGCCTGCTCGCCGGATGGCAGGTCGATAGCCTTCCATTCAAATCGTGACGGCAACTGGGAACTTTATGTCATGAACAGTGATGGATCCAATCAGCGAAATATCTCCAACAGCAGCGCAACCCAGACCTACCCTTCCTGGTCACCTGATAGCCAATTTATTATCTACAACTACTATAATTGGCAGACGGGAGACAATAACTGGGAGGTTTATAAAATGCAAGTTGACGGCTCCAATCCAATGGCACTCACCAGTAATCCTGCCGTGGATCAGTATCCAGTCTGGTCACCAAATGGACAATCCATTGCATTCTGGTCCTATAGAGATGGCGACTGGAACATCTATGCAATGGATAGCAATGGCAGCAATCAAAGAGAAATATCTGCGACTTCTCCCCAAGCTGAGGTTCTGAGTCGGGTTGCCTGGTCGCCGGACAGCCGGTTTATTGCTTTTCCAAGTTTCCATGACATCTATAAGATGAATACCGACGGGACCAATGTATCCAACCTGACCCAAAGCTCCGGTACAGATGCTGACCCTGCCTGGATGGCAACATCCCCTTGGTCCGTCCTCAAAGCAGCCGTTTTAAGTGCTGCGGTAATACCGGATTATACCAGACAAGCAGCTGCCGGTGTCCTTGACGGTCTTTCCGATGCACAACTTGCTTTTATTGATCAACGAGGATATCCAGACCTTTTCTCTCTTAATTTTGTCACAGAGGGCATAGACCGATCGGGCCACGCTAAGCCCTTGATAACACCGCGAAGACTGGAAAGCTGGGCATACAATGGCAACAACTTCTCTTCTGTGTTGTTTGACAACGGCTATTTCATCAAGGAGACAAACTGGGGGACGAGAGCGACTCTTCAAGCGACTCAGCTCAAACCAACGCAATTCACTCTGGGAATGACTGAAGCACAAATTGTCTCCATGATGGGTAATCCGAGTTGTGTAGAAACCCAACAGTTGGCTGGAAGAACATACCGCTACCTGCGTTATAATCCGACAAGTAATGCACCTGCGGCCACGGTCGTCATGAAAAATGGTTTTTTTCAATCGGTCTCTGCCGGGTATGCGCTTGTCGACTCATCTCATACCGACACAAACCTCTGTACTGCTCAGTAATAAAAAAATGGGGAAGATCAATGGAAATATTTTATCCACTGAACAATGAACGTGGTTTAGGTGTAGCAGCTTACCTGTTTTTGCTTTTCCTGGTAACATCTACTGTAGCGGGAACGGGCGGATATCTTGCCATCCGCGTTGCACAGCAGGAAGAGCAACCCGTAACGGATTACAGAGAGGCACTTGAACAAAACAAACCAATAACGGATGAAATGCAGGATCGGGCAACAAAAAGTTTTCACAACAAATTTCAGGTATTAGCCGCAGGAGGCAACCTTATCAACTCCGTTGACGTTGCTCCTTCCCCTGATGGTGGTGCTGCTGTCTCTGCTTGGGCGATGAACGTAACCGGTACGTATGTTGACCAGGCTTCAAATCCTCGACGTCCTGGTTCTGATAAGCCTTTGCCCAGGTGTATGTCTGGAACATTTACATGCGCAAACGGTACAATCATCTGTGCTAATGAAGTCTGCAATGGGCATGACAACTGCGGCGACAACAGTGATGAAAAGAGTGATATGTGTAATACTGAATCATCATGCTGTCTATCCACAAACGGCTGTCCGGGTGAAACAGCAACTTCCTGTGCAGAAACCTGTTGTTGTTGTCCGTACGGAATGATTTGTGACCGGCAGAACCCGGCAAACGGTTGTATTGGGAGCCAGTAACAGCTTAACTCAACCCCCTTACCCAATAACTGTTGCATCCTCGATTGGTGTCAGCAGTTTCCCTGTGTCTATATGCGGCAGGTTGTTTCGTAATATCTTACCGTTGCCAGCGATCAAATCGGAGGGACGATGGTGACTAAAATTCGCATATCCGTTTCTGCCCGCACACCATGAGGCTCCCGAATCTGCGAGACCAGAATATCTCCCTCTTTGGCTGGTATCTCCGTATCTCCTTCGCCAAGAAAGAACCCTTTCCCATCGATCACCTGAATCGATAATTCTCCGTCGAGATCATGGGAGTGAACCGGAAACGTGACACCAGCCTCGAGGTTGAAATTAATGATTTTGAAAAATTCGGAATCTTCCACAAGAAAAAAACGCTTCATCGCGCCGGGGGTAAACTCTCTCGTCTCATCAAGTTTTATGACTCTCATAATACTATCCACACTTCTATGTTTGCGTAATTAACCAGAGGAACTTTTCCCATCATGAATACATAACGTAATCACGAGTACAACGGCGTACCACAATCCCCCTCCTGGTCAGCAGCCTAAGTCAGGCAACTTCTCTACCGTCACAGCTATGTTTATGTCTCCGACAGGAGTATACCAGATCTTGACCCACTGTTCCTTTGTCAACTTTTCAAGATTTGGTATTCCGATAAAATCGGTTTGTTCATCAACATAAATTCTAACCTTTTCCTCCTTACTTAGTTTTACAGTAATTCTTTTTTTTTCCAAGGAAACATATTTAACGATTCCTTGGATAAATACAAGTTCGTCAACTGACATATCGGAGGTGTTATTTTGTGCGTCAACAAAGGGTACCCCAAAAAGCAGCAGGCATCCTATAAGGATAATTAGCATGCCTACCTGTCTGTTTTTTTGCTTTATTGCTTCCATAGTTCCCTCCATTCTTAAGTGTTTGTGATTATCACTAATCTTCAGCTAAACAAGAAGTCTCATGGGTAACCTGTTGATATTTTGGAAATACTTTTTTGCCCATAACGTCATTCCCGCGAAGGCGGGAGATAGGCTGACGATTAGTGGTAATCAGATATGTGTTTGTGTAATTAACCAGAGAAACTTTATCCATAAAGAATAATGTAATCACGAGTGCCACGGCATACCATAACGAAACACAAAGAGATTTTCTACAGGGCTGAATGCTTAGCTCTGGCTTTTTGAGGAAACTCGAATTAACATCGCAAGCTACATTTATTTTGTCGTCAGGGGGGAATGTCTAGTATGAAATTCAAAGTTTTTTTCTCGCGATGGTCTATTGGTTGGCCATGAATGGTCCTGGTGCCAGTCTGGTCGCTGCCAGTGACCAGGGACTAAATGAGGGTGATGTTCAGCCACGCCAAGGGTTCATCGAAGAACGCCTGGACGACGGTCGGCGACATGCCGGCTACTGGCAAAATGGCTGGACCGGTTTCTACTCGGTAAGCGCGGCGGCCCAAACCTTTATGTGGCTTGATGCTGACAATAATGACGACAGCATTAACGCCGTAGTCGGGGCAGTAAAGTCCGCCGGAGCCCTGATCGACATTCTGTTGCGGCCCATGCCCGGACGCCACGGGGCTGATAAAATCAGAGATCTGCCGGCAAAACAGCGACTGTCCCGAGGCGAAGAACTGATCGACCAGACCGCTCAGCGGGCGCAGGAACGGACCTCAGGGAAAAGCCATTTCAAGGTAATTGGGGTCAACCTGCTCGGTGGTGTCGTGATTGCGGCCTTCGGGGACGGGGGCGACGCTGCGGTTTCCACAACTATTGGCATAGCTATCGGGGAGACCTCCATCTGGACCCAACCCTCCCAACCGATAGCGAACCGTGAGGATTACCGCCGCCGGTTTCCTGAAAGCCAGGTAAAAGTAAAGAAACACTGGCAATTGGTTCCCATTACAAACGGCGCCATGGTGCGGGTCATCCTTTGAGGTCTCTTGGCCATGTTTTATTTTTCTGTTTGGATGAATTTAACAGAACGGACCTTATCAAAGCATTGGTGAACTCAGGCGAGATAGACGTACACAGAGGATGGCCTGAAAGATTATTTCCCGAGTTTGGAGAAGTAACTGCTCTCAATGGCCGGCTTTTTCAAGAGTGAGCGGTTCAAGTGCTGCCTGCATTTTTTTTAATTCAGTTAGAAACAGATCTCGACAATCTCCAACAAGTTGGCTGGATAATGCTTGATAATATTCGATGCTTTTAAAAAGATTTTCTCTCATTTCCTGCAAATATTCTGCTGTGTTGGACGAAAGTCCAACTGGTAAATTATCAATTTCGGTGCGAAGATAATCGATATACAGGCCAAGTTCCCGGATGAACATGTGGGGCCGCTCGCTGGATGTCAAAAGTGATAACCGGCCGTAAATATGACCTACCATTTCCTCAAGAGTGGCAATTTTTGAAAAATCTACAATGCCTGGTCCACAACAAACTGCAGGGGAGGCATCAGGATCAATGCCGAGTTTCAGTGTTGCGCTGCCGGCCAGATCATGGCAAATGCATGATTTAGCCAAAATGTTTTCTTGAAATTTTGGAAGTACATCCTGGAGATGCCCTTCCTGTGGTAAATGTTCAAGTTTCTTTTTCTGGTAGGCACGGGAGGAGAGGCATATCGGCTTTTTGGTAAACTCTGTATTTAAACTGGCAAAACCCTTAGGGCAAGATGATCCAGGTTTGCCTTTCTTGATCCGAACAAGTCGAGCTTCTTCGCTCGTTGAAGTTCGTAAGTTCCAAAATGGAACCCCCAATGGTGAACTTTTACTCAAAAAAACATCCTGATCTGAGGCGTTAATAAGTTTTTCCAAGTTAACGTCGTCCATGTATGTTGCTTCCGGAACAAGCAGGAAAGGCGTACCCCAGCCTATGCTATCAACATCATAGTATGTTAGTAAAAATTGCTGCTCCTCGGCGGTGCCCACCCCACCTTGTACCGTGACTCGAAAATCTTTGGGGGCGTGACCACCAGACTGCCCACTGGCAGGCATGGCTTTGGTGTAAATGGGTAATAATTTTTCAAAAAGTTGGTCTTTTTTCTGCTTAAATTCCTCCAATGCCACTCCCAGGAGATGTCCTTTAGAAGCGAAAGCGTGCCCTCCGCAATTGAGACCTGACTCAATGCGGTACTCGGACACCCACAACCCCAACTTGGCCAGAAAGCGGCCCTGTACTTCAGATGAACGGTAATCACTTACCTTGAGGATAATTTTCTTTTTTGTTTCACCATTTTGATCAGGGAAAAAATCCTTAAATTTGGTCATGTATCTGTAGAGTCGCTTATTGATCCCGGCTGAGAAAACGATTGAAGCGCGAAGATCGCTTTGGGCAAAACCACGTAGGGCTGCCATGGCATCTGAGTGCTCTGCCGGAAGTTTCTCTCCGCCTTTGTAATGATCTCGATCAAGCTTAGTCATAATGTTGACATCTATGCTGCCTGGAACAGCATTCCTGCGCAGCATATTCTGCACCGAGCTCAATCGCGAAGCATCACAATTTGGCATATCTCGATAGATCTCTTTTATCTTGGCGTTATCCGGAAGCATTTCATAATACTTGGTAATCTCGCTGCCCTTTTCAAATACCGAGTTCTGCAATTTCTTGGTTTGACGTTGCACCAGACGGTCTATAAGATTTAGATATGCGGTGATTCGGCGTGCGCGCGCATCTTCACTGTGGTTCGGAATTTCTTCATATGGCTCGTTTTCATTTTTGCAATGAAATTTTCGCATCTGTTCAATCAGAACATCATCCACAAGGGATATTACCGAAGATGTCCCGTATTTGGCCACTCGTAGTGCTGTGTCTATTGAAAACCCAGTACCCAGTACCGGAATATGAAAAGTATGTTCGCTTCTAGAAATATAACCTGACATGTTCTCCTCAAGCCATTTTTTAACACAATTTGTCAGTGAATTAGTGGTACTGCCGGAAATGCTCTCTTCAGTCAGCGATAGGCTGAGCCTTTTGATGTTTATCTAAACAAAATTGTGGGGACTGGAGAGGTTTTAATTCATGATAATTTGTTCAGTTATCCATGATGGGGTTGATGCACCGGCAGTGACTCCAACACTGGAACATTTTGCAAGTTCAAACAAATCAAGATCTGCAATTCCTTCCACTATATGTATCAGTAATCCCATTTCTTTTGCAATTTCACCTAAGTTCTGTGTGTTGGCGCTGTTTCGGCCTCCTACCACAATTGTGGCTTCCACAACCCGGCATAATTCCCGTATCTCATCCTGACGCTTCTGTGTTGCTACAGATTGTTATGAACTAACGGGCCATAAGTCACTACCTTCCCATCCGTCTTTTGTGCTATGTCGATAGTAATGTTAACCGCACGACGAACTCCCATGCAAAACCCGGCACTATCAGCAAGAATAACTTTCATACAGTAAAAATATTCATTTTTGAGAAAAGAAAATATTGTAAAACATTTAACAAATATGCAGCGGGTAGATCTTTTCTATTCAGCGTTTCCACCAATCCTTTTTTAACCCGCATTATGACTGTTTTTGATAATGGCATGACAATATGCCCGGTATGGCAATATGTCAATTTAAATACATCTTAATCGCTTGCCGAAAGATGAAATTACGATGATATTTCTATTTGAATATCCAATGGCAAAGTCTAATCACCACCAATCTGCTCAAACTTGAGATGTCTGCGACAAGCTCGGATCTGAACGTGGCAAGTAATTTTTTGCAAATTACCTGCCACTCAGATCTGCGCTTCGACCTGCCAATCTTAACCCCTCTTGTACCTTCACAAACTTAATAGACCTACTGAATCTCTGATTTCAAAAGTCAATATAGCTATATTGAAGTGTAACGGAACAGGCCCCCTTGATAATTGTAAAAAAATACTGTCAATATTACTTTTACTCACAATTGTTGCCGGCACAGCTTTGGCCGAGGGCGAGAACTACTGCCACGATGAATCAACATGGTATGACTGGGAACAAAAACTTGCAAAATATCCTGGCGATCTTGGCTTCCGAATCCTCTACGCCCTGCGGATCGGGCTCTGCAACCTGGTCGAACGGCAACACGTTACCGTCTCCGAGGCCAGAATAATCTTTTGTAACAGCCCGCCAGGACCTGATCGGCAAACGAAAAAAGGAGGGGAACCAAAGCAATGAATGGCTTTGTAATCCTCGACCTTTTTTAGGCATGGGAGGTTGCAGCAGTAGAGTGTTTTGAGGGGACATTACGCTTTGCTGCGATTGTAAAAGTTCGCTACGATTCAACTTAATTTGATCCGTGGGCAAAATAATCTGTTTAGATCCTGACCACCATATTTTAATTTTCTTTGCCCTGTTACGCCGTAATGGTAGCCGGGTTTTTTATTTCTACATGACTGAAAAAGTGGGGACTATATGGGGACAAATATCGTGACAAAAAAAAAGCACCTAACCCAAAAAGGACTAAGTGCTTGTTTTTACTGGTGCGCCTGGCAGGATTCGAACCTGCTACCTACGGATTCGTAGTCCGCCACTCTATCCAGATGAGCTACAGGCGCAATATTTATGAAGCAAAATGTATACAGCAAAGAGCCCAATTCTTCAACAAGAATATCATCCTTCATTAAAAATAAGGCGATGTGGAACAACCAGTGCTCCTTCTGCCTGAAGAATGTGTGTCACTCAAGAATCTACCAGACCGAACGCATCCCCTGTTTTTTTCGAACCTGATCAAGGCGTCGTTCAAGATCAATGCGCCATCGGGCATGGATCCGGGCGCCGGAAGGACCGATGAGTTCGGGCAGACCGTATACCAACCGGTCCGTGGCCCGGCTGGCCTCAATTACCGCTTCAATGGAGCGGGCGCCGAATTTATAATCAGCGATCAACAACCGTAAAAGCAGGCCGGAGGTCTTGCGGGCCGCCTTCTTCCAATGGGTATTCATCTGATGAGCAATAACAAAAGCTCTTTTCAGCAGGATGCGGCGCAGTTCTTCCAGTTCGGCTCCGGAGGTTGCGTCACGCAGCAGGTCTTCCGGAATGTTGATGCCGTCGATATCAAGCACTACCCGCAACCGGCTCATGAAATCCGGTATTTTCAGGGTTTTGGCCAGTGCAAGCTGAGCAGGATCAGACGGATCGAGGAGCTGTTCCATGCCTTCCCAGTTCGCTTTTACGCCTCCGGCAAAGACAAAAATAGCCCGGCCGATATAATATGGAATTCCATGAACATAGGTGACGCCATCCTGCATGGAAGGCAGAAAATAACGGAGATAGCCGAATTCATGACCATCGTAACGGCAGTCAAATTCATCCCAGAAGGTAATGGGAACCTTACCCTTGGCAACAGAGGCTCTGACCAGATCAATAGCCGAGTTGATCTCGTCGGGCTGGGCAAACTGGGTCAAGTTAAATTCGTAAAAATCAAAAGGATCCTGATCGAATTTTGAGCCGATCACCCGGGCCACTTCCTTCACGGCAAAGGACTTGCCCGAACCTGGCGGGCCAAAGACACCGAGGCAGAGAGGCCGTTGGTAATTTTCCTTGGTCACATAGGAATTCATCACTGACTGCAGGGTTACCACCGGGCCGATCTCAGCCGGATCAGTGGTGCGAAGATGGCCGATGTTGTAGATGCGCAACTCTTGAAATCCTGTCTTGCGGCTCACTTCTTCTTTGAGATGATGCAGCACCTCCAGGATCGCATCCATATAGCCTGAGCATGCAGTGCCGGGCAGTTTTGCGGCTGTTGCTGCTATGGAATCCTGCTCAAAAAATGATCGTAACGCCTGCATCTTGCTCCGATTCCAGATCTGGCCGGACACCAGTTCCAGACTACGTTCAAATTCAGGAGTCATCTTCGGAAATTCAATGAAAAACGGATCGGTGCAGTATAGAAATGAACAGGGCGAGCCGTCCGGAAAGGTGGAGGAAAAATCAAGGTTCGGGAATTCCAGGCCCTCATTAAAATAATAACCATGATCGTTCAGCAACTGCCAGTGCGACAGGATGCGTTTTGAAAAATCGAAGAAATAGCTTCGGCCCGTCTCCAGGCAGCCCAGACGGATAAAGTCCACCGCCAACATAGCCGTCACCAGGGTATCATAAACAGGAACCGAGCCTTTTTGTCTCGAAGAACTTTTCTCCGGCAGACTCCCTTGCCGACAGCGGAAATAAATACCGCCCGGCGAGACATAAAGCAAACCATGGGGAAACATTTCAACCATGACGTGACAGCGAAAAGCCCCGGCCGCCTCGTCCCACAACCCCACCTCCGGGGAACGCAGGGCACGCAGAGTCATGGCCACAACCGATTCCCAGACCACCGAGCTGTCCATTTCCATTCGGGTTGTTTCGAGATCCGCCAGTCTGGCAAACAGCAGAAAACGGTTGCCGAACTTTTCGGCCCATTCCTGCCAATGGGCCACGCTGATCCCCATGGCAATGACCCATGCCCCGGGATTCAGCTCATTCATCTCTGCGGCAACACAGGGTGGCCGGCCACTGTCATCAATGATCAGGATTCCGTTGTTCCCGCTCAGCTTGGCCTTGTTGTCTTTATCAATGGCAAGGCGGCCTTCATCTTTGCTGCGTCCGGCAAAGGGAAGAATTTGATGAACCATGAACCAGCCATGATCCTTTTCGATCTCGGGCCGTTGCCGTTTGCGGAAGATTTGAAAAACGTCCTTTTGCTCTCCATAGGTCTGGGTATTGATATGGGGAGTAAGGTTGACACTGGTGAGATAAGAGGCCAGCCAGGTGAGGCACTGGTCAAGCCGGCCATTCTCCTCTCCGACCTTGCCGGCCAGGAGTTCGACAAAGTCGCCAGGATTATAGCCATAGGCGGGCAGGCTTCCTTCCTCGAGAAGACTCACCTCTTTGATAGGGAGGTTCCAGATTTTGACATTTGAACCAAGAAACAGGATGTTCTGCCTTTTGTTATTGTCTGACATTTTTTCCCCTGAAAGAACCTAACCTACTAAAGATCTTCTTTGATCACCTGACCTCTCGAAAGGAAAGAGATCCCCTGACTGGATTGGGTTCCGATCATCACGGCTTCGATGATGGGCTGATTTACTTTCTGATCCGATTTCCAGACGACTATATAATTGGCTCCTGATCCTCCGGTCTTATCACCTTCGCTTATGATGTAACGTGTTGTCACCAGTGCCTTCAGCTGTTTTGGTTGGCTCAAATAATCTTCAACCAGTTTGCCATCGGAATCATAGTATTTCACAGAAACCAGCGTGATGGCATGTTTGGGGTTTGTATTGCGGATGCTGAGGGTTGCCGCCAAGGCAAATGGCCGGGCCTTGACACCGCTGTAAATATGAGAGTAGATCGGCACGTAAACTGTCTGGCCCGATGAAAGTTTAATGTCGTCAGCTGAGCTGGCTGCAGGAGTCCCCAGCCCTGCGAGGATCATCAGAAGACCGTAGCAGATTAAAATTTGTAACTTTTTTCTATTCTTCATAGCAGTAATCTCCGGTAGGGTTAAGACCTTACTTCTCTTAACGATCCTGTAGCATACTTATGAATCAAACTACCTATCAAGGTCTGGTAGGGTAATCCTTCACTGGCAGCCAGCAATTTGATGGATTCGAGGTCATTCTCCGAGATACGGATATTAATATTCTTATTTTTTCGCATCGTTGCTTTTGCAGCAGTAATCAAAGAATCAGAAACAGCTCCTCGTTCCATTTTGCCAGATTCATAAACATCTAAAATGTCCTGCTCATAAGCATCCTGGGATATTTCTCCTTATTCCAGTGCGGCACATCATTAACGGCATAACCATCTGATATTGCCTGAACAACTTCATTAAAAGAAATGCCTCTCTCCCTGATTAGTTGTCGATTTTTTTCAGTACTCCATTTAAACATAACAAGACATTATGACATTGTATACACAATATCAATGGGTGGTTGCGGTCGGTTTATACAAAAAAAGAGGCTTCTACCCCTCCTTCTAGAAATTATCTAGAAGGATGGTTTTTTAGATGGCCGTGGACAAGCATGTCTCGACGTTAATTCCTGTAGTGATAAAAACTTTGCCTCACCACTTTTAATGCGAGCCAGCCTCTCTTTGTAAAAAGAGTCGGTTTTGTACCTCCGTTTTTGACAGGATCAATTGCGTTTTATTAAACGTAGCATTTTACAAAATTGCCTGTGTCGTTTATATTAAACCTAGTGTTTTCTTTTGTAAAAAAAACAGGACGTTGATGACCGAATTATACTATATCTTCGGCTTTTATTTTGTTACGTATACTTTGGAAATATGTTGGCTTCTAGGAAAATATAAATCCCCAGATATTTCAGGACTCGATTCCACATGCTTTCGGGCCTGATGTTTCCCATTTTTTATAAAAATATCATGTAATCTGCTTAAAATGCACTACGAAGGCAACATTATCCGTCCTCCAAGTGAGGCGAACTCAATTATACTCCAGGTTACGGTTGGATGCTCCCATAACAAATGTAGTTTTTGCGGTGCCTATAAGGGCGAGTTGTTCAGGATAAAAGAAGATGCGGTGGTTGATGCGGATCTGGATTTTGCCGCATCTTATTGCAAAAGGCAGAATAAGGTGTTTCTGGCTGATGGTGACGCCCTGATAATACCCCACGCAAGACTTGTTGCACTTCTGGGAAAAATCAGAAAAAAACTACCGTGGGTTAGAAGAATCCGCTTATACGGCAATGCTAAGTCAATTTTGACAAAGACGCCAGCCCAGTTGCGTGAATTGAAAAACCTGGGTCTTGACCGAGTCTACTTGGGTATTGAAAGCGGCTATGACACAGTTCTTAAAGATATAAAAAAAGGTGTTACAGCCGCAAGAATGACTAAGGCAGGTAAGCTGGTTAAGGATGCAGGCCTTTTTCTTTCTGTCACCGTCCTGCTAGGCATTGGTGGCAGGAATCATTGGCGTGAACATGCCATGGAAACGGGCCGGGTCTTGTCATCAATTTCTCCACATCAGATAGCTGCACTCACTCTTATGCTTATCCCCGGCACCTCTCTTTATGACCAGGAAAAATTAGGAAAATTTGAACTGCCGGATCAAATCGAAATATTGCATGAACTTAGCTTAATGGTGGAAAATATTGACGTGAGCAGGGGACAATTCCAGGCAAATCATGCTTCAAATTATCTGCCAATTAATTGTAGGCTGCCAAGGGATAAACAAAAAATTCTTACGATGATCGATGAGGCACTGGCCGGACAAATAAGTCTGCGCCCTGATTTTTTACGAGCTCTCTAGCGGGAGGAAGATTTCAAAATGGACATCCTACCTTACAAAAGAAAAATAAATGGATTGTCCGGATTTTTGTTACGTATACTCGGAGACAACCTCAAAGAGAATCAGGAATAATGTTAAGTTTCCAGCTGTTCGCCCTGGCTTGAGAGCGCCAGTGGATATCTTTATCTGTTCAACATCAGGCTGGGGCACGAATATAGCGAAGTTAATTTTCGCCAACTTCAAAAATTTCCCCTCACAAATTTATTCTCTCCTCTTCCCTAATTTTTTGGCCGAATTTAACATTTCATGCGAGTATACCATAATATGGTATTGTGAAACTTATTAGGCAACATTAGGGTATCCCTTGATGCATAAATAATATTGGAATTGTCAAAATATTACTGGATGAAAAAATGGTAGAAGAATGGGTTGAACAGATGAATAATCAAGTGAATACACTTGAAAAGCTTGAAAAGTATATCAATGTCTCTGATGATGAAAGGGAGGCAATTGAGACTTTGAAGACCAAGTGGGGAACATCTCCATATTTTGCATCGTTGATGGATAAGGATGATCCGAATTGTCCGATCCGAAAGCAGGTAATTCCATCCATGAAGGAGCAGGTTAATAAATACGGGATGGAAAACTACCTGATCTGGAAAGAGAATAGAGCGACCGAAGAAGTTCGCCCAGATAGTATTGCCCGTCAGTATCAAGATCGTATTGCTTTTACCGTTGTAGATGTTTGTGGCATTTATTGTCGCCACTGCTTCCGCAAGGAACTGGTTGTCGACAAAGATTTGTAGTTGCGTTTTAATGTTGACGAAGGACTTGCCTGGATTGCCGAACACCCTGAGATTCGTGACGTACTGATTACAGGTGGCGATCCATTGCTTTTATCGGATGACAAACTGGAATACCTGATCAGCAAACTTCGCCAGATGCCGCACATCGAAATGATCCGCATCGGTTCCCGGCTACCAATAGTTCTTCCACATCGTATTACGGAAGGATTGAAAAAAGCTATCGGAGGCTTCCATAAAGTTCCAGTCTGGATCAATACGCAGTGTAACCATCCGAAAGAGATTACCGAAAAAACGGCAAAAGCGGTCTACGACCTGTTAAGTTGCGGCATCAATGTGGGGAATCAGGCGGTATTGTTGAAGGGAATCAATGATGATGTGGACACCTTCAGAGAACTGCATCAGAAATTACTGCGTACTCGTATCCGCCCCTACTATGTTTTCTATTGTGAACCGGCTCCGGGAATCGATCATTTCCGAACTCCGGTGGAAAAAGGTGCTGAGTTGATTCGGGATGCAATACGTGGCCATACTACTGGTCTGGCGCAACCTATGTACGTGCTGGCGACCAACATCGGCAAAATTCCCTTAATGCCGGACTACTATATTGTTGATAAAAATGAGAAGGAATACACGTTACGAAATTATAAGGGTGAGATAACCAAAATTCCTAACATTCCTGAATAATACCAAGCAAGGAATATCCAGTGCATTTATTTTTATACAAGGAGAGGAAAAGTGACAACTAGTCAAGGTTTAGATGCGGGCCAAGAAATTGATTCCCAGTGCCTCAAGTGTAAAAGAGTTACCAACCATATAATTATTGCTATGGCAGAAGGAAAAATTGCCAAAGTGGAATGCAATGTATGTGGTGCCAGGCATAAATATCGGCCCCCAAAGATTAAAAAATCAAAAAAAGTGACCAAGAAGAAAAAAGTTGCAAAAAAAGCTCCTAAAATACCAATAAGTCAGATAAAGGCGGAAGCCCATTTTGAGAAAATTATGGAAGGTTTAGATTCCTCCACAGCAAAGCCTTACTTTATGACAGAGACGTTTAGTAAAGATGATTTAATTGACCATTCTATTTTCGGTATGGGACTCATTACATCAATAATACAACCAAATAAAATCGAAGTAACGTTTAAAGTGGGGAGTAAGCTTCTTATCTGTAAGGTGAAGAATCCCTTGAAAAAGTAATTGTCACAAAAATCTGGCTGGAGCATTACTTGAGTTTGACGCTGTGAACGAAATCGAGAAGATTGGGATTGTCTATATCCTATGTCGGGCGTCAGGTAAAATCATTGGGCCAGAATTTTTCTCTGAAAGTTGATACTCAGGAACAAGGTTAACTCGCTGCCATTTTTTCCCTGTTGAGACTGGCAGGTCGAATCTCTATTCTCCTTCCTGACCATGCCGCTGATAAGTCATGACGGGAAAAAATTCTTGCAGCGTAATGGTTTTGGCGCGGTTATGGAATATTCCTTGAC
>JAGHCC010000081.1 GCA_021160685.1 Desulfobulbaceae bacterium
ACCGACAACCTCCCTCTTTATTAAAGGGGGATTGAGGGGGATTTTTCAATAGATTGCCACCACTTTATTGAGAACTTACTTTTCAACGGCCAAAGCCAGATGCTTCATAATATATTCCTTCCTGACCGGCGTATTTTTACCCATGTAAAATGAAAGAAGCTTGGGAACTTCGCTCAGTTTATCAATACGGACCTGCTGCAGCCGTATATCAGGGCCGATAAATTGCTTGAATTCCTTCGGCGAAATCTCACCCAACCCCTTGAAACGGGTCATCTCAACCTTGAACCTTGCCCGACCTCGCCCCCGTAAATTTTTCTCGGCCGCGATCTTTTCCTTTTCGGAATAACAGTAACGGGTTTCTTTTTTATTGCGCACCCGAAAAATAGGAGTTTCCAGAATATAAACATGCCCGCGCTTCACCAGATTTTCAAAAAAATGAAGAAAAAAGGTAAGCAGCAAATTTCTGATATGCAGCCCGTCCACATCGGCATCCGTTGCCAGGATCACCTTGTCGTAACGCAGGCCACTGACTGACTCCTCGATGTTCAGGGCCCGCATCATGTTGTACATCTCATCATTTTTATAAAGCAGGGTCATGGAGTGGCCAAAGACGTTCATGGGCTTGCCTTTCAGAGAAAAGACGGCCTGAACCATGGGATCACGGGCACTGACAATGGAACCGGAGGCGGATTGGCCCTCGGTGATAAAAAACATGTTCTCACGCCCGGCGGGAGAAGGTTTGCCGTGAGCGGGATGATACTTACAGTCTTTCAGCTGGGGGACCCGGATTGCCACTTTTCTGGCCCTGGTCTTGGCCTCCTTGCGGACATGCTGAAGCTCCTTGCGAACCCTGGCGTTCTGCTGGACCTTCTGAGTCAGAACATCGGCGATATCCGTATGTTTATAGAGATAATCACAGACAAAATCCTTGACTTTGGCGATAATTTTGCCCCGAATCTCGGTATTACCCAGCTTATTCTTGGTCTGGGACTCGAAAATCGGCTCCCTGATCTTGACCGATACCGTGCCGACCACTCCCTGACGCACATCATCGCCAGTGAACTTTTTGCCGGTAAATTCATTGACTCCCTTTAAAATTCCCTCACGGAAGGCGGAAAGATGGGTGCCTCCCTCGTTGGTATAGGTACCGTTGACAAAAGAAAAGTAATTCTCGCCATAACCGTCGGTATGGGAAAAGGCAAATTCTAGCGTATCATCTTGATAATACAGATCATCATAAAGCTGGGTCCCCTCAATCTCATCTTTCAACAGATCAAGAAGGCCATTGGCGGAATAAAAACATTCCTCGTCAAGGTAGAGCTTCAAACCGGCATTGAGATAGGCATAGCGCCAGAGCCGTTTACGGGCAAAATCAAACTGAAAGGAAAATTCGGGAAAAACAGCCGGGTCCGGCAGAAACTCAACCAGGGTGCCATTCTCCTCGTCGGATTTTCCCTGGGCCTGTTCCAGCAGAACACCATCGGTAAAAGCGGCCCTGGCAAACTCCCCATCCCGGAAAGAAGTCACGGTGAATTCGCTGGACAGGGCATTGACCGCCTTGGTCCCTACCCCGTTCAAACCCACTGAAAACTGAAAAACATCGGTATTATACTTGGCGCCGGTGTTGATCACCGAAACGCATTCAACCAATTTTCCGAGGGGGATTCCCCGGCCAAAATCACGGACAACAACCCTCCCCTTGCCGCTGATATGAATATCGACCCGTTTGCCGGCCCCCATGATGAATTCATCAACAGCATTGTCAAGAATCTCCTTTAAGAGGATATAAATGCCGTCATCACCATGGCTGCCATTCCCAAGTCGGCCTATGTACATACCGGGCCGCAACCTGATATGTTCAAGGGAACTCAGGGTTTTGATTTTTGATTCGTCGTATGTGGAAGAGGAAGACATAAATTTCTGATGCGGGTTCCGAATGGTTGAGTCTTGATACTGACGCTTGATTATTCAACAAAATGACGATTTATATCTTTCTTTGCTGATACTCGCAATGGTAAAATCAAAAAACTTGGCAAGATTATTTATCTTAAAACTTTTATGAAAAAATGACCATCTCTTAACTTTCCACCTCTTTGATAAAAATCAAATTCTTTTTTTGCTTATCCCTTTTGCTTGGGGTTTAGGAGTTTTGAAATTAGACGTTGACAGCAGAAATTCCATCCCGTAATTTAATCTGCCTCTGCGGCATCGTTTGCAACTCTCAAATCCAATTTCCACCTCCATTACAACAGGATAACCGATTATGTCTACACAGCTGAATCAACAACTTGGCACAGGCGAGGTCATCTGGAACCTTGACGATCTCTATGAATCTCTGGATGATTCTCTTATTGAAGATGACATTTTTTACTGTGAAGAGGAGGCGAAACTCCTCAAGGACTCCTTTGCCGGTCAACTCGGCAGCCTGGAAGCCGAAGTTTTTGCCCGCACTGTCAGGCGGCTTGAAAGGATTGCCGCTTTTATGGGACGCATTGCCACTTATGCTTCCCTTTATTTTTCGACCCGGGTCAACAATCCCGAGGCCGGTGCTTTTCTGCAAAAAGTAAAAGAAATCTCAAGCCGGATCGCCAGGGAGACCGTCTTTTTTGAACTGGAATGGAGTCAACTGGCCGCAGACAAGGCCGACCTCATTCTGGAAGCGGAGGAAACTGCTCATTTTCATCATTACCTGCAGAACATCAGGCGCTACGCCGAGCACATACTCTCCCATGAGGAAGAGACCCTGCTCATCGAGATATCGCCCGTGGGCCGTTCCAGCTGGACCAATCTCTTTGAAAAAGTCATGGCTCATCAGGAGTTCGGCGCAAAAAAACGCGGTCAGGAAGAGGTGCTGGCGGATCTCTACAGTCCGGACAGAGAGGTGCGTAAACTGGCGGCCCGGGATATGACTCAGGGGTTACAGGATCAGCTCTACCTCCTCAGCCATATTTTCAACACCCTGCTTGCCGAAAAAATGATTGATGACCGGCTGCGCAGCTACCCCTCCTGGATCAAGTCCAGAAATCTCGACAATGAACTTGAGGATGAGACAGTTACGGCGCTTATCGAGGCAACGGTTTCTCGTTATGATATTGTCCAGCGTTATTACCGGGTGAAGAAATCCCTCCTGGGCCTGGACGAGTTAAAGGATTACGACCGCTATGCCCCTCTAGCCAATCTGCCCTCCCAGCTCATTTCCTGGGACGAATGTAAGGACATGGTCCTTACGGGGTTCCATGATTTTTCGCCGGAGATGGCGGAAATCGCCTCCCGTTTTTTTGAACAAAAATGGATTCACGCGCCGATTATCAGCGGAAAACGAAGCGGTGCCTTTTCCCATCCCGGCGTGCCGGATGTCCATCCATATATTTTGGTAAATTACACCGGCAACCTGCGGGATGTTTCAACGGTTGCCCATGAGCTTGGTCATGGCGTGCATCAATATCTTGCCGCCAAAAATGGTTATTTCAACAGCAGAACCCCACTGGTGCTGGCTGAAACCGCCTCGGTCTTTGCCGAACTCCTCATCTTCCATAACCAGATGGAGAGCCTCACCGACCCGGAACAGCGGCGGGCCTTTACCTGTCAGAAACTCGAATCAATTTTTGCCACGGTCTTCCGCCAGGTTTCCATGAACAGATTCGAGGATCTCATCCACAACGGCCGGCGGGAAGAAGGAGAACTCGCCCCTGAAAGACTCACCGAGTTATGGATGACCAGCCAGCGGCAGATGTTCGGCGATTCAATCACCCTGACGGACGACTACGGCCTCTGGTGGTCCTATATTCCACACTTCCTCCACACGCCGGGCTATGTCTATTCCTATGCCTTCGGCGAGCTACTGGTGCTCTCCCTTTACAATCTCTACAAAAAAGAAGGCCGGGAGTTTATCCCCAAATATATCCACCTTCTCAGCCAGGGCGGCAGCCTTTCACCCTATGATTTACTTGCTCCATTCGGCATTGATCTCAATGACCGAACGTTCTGGCAGGGTGGTTTGGATATTATTGATGGAATGCTGGAAAGTGTTGAGTAGAAAAGAGAATTCCATCCCAATGGTCATACGAGCTGAGATAAAAATGTTTTGGCAGGTACTTTGACCGGATAAGGCACTGAAAAACAATCCGTATCGCGTAATAGTCGTGCCTTTTCTCCGATCTATCGTGGAATGGTCTGGGTGTGGAGGAAGTTAAGCTGCGGCTAATATGCTGACTGCTACACACATATTTGATTACCACAAATGACCGGAATACGACCAGAGATTTTTTTCATGTCTCATTCTGACCAGTATCCGATGAAGTCGTTTTTTCTTATGAGAGGAGTATTCACAGAAAAGATGGTTGAATTGTTGTGGAGGTAATCGATTACCTCCAATGTATCTAAGACAGCTTTCTTGAAAAAATATTTATATAAATGGAAATATTCTCTGTGATCAATTTCGTAAAAGGTTCCGTCAATATCAAAAAATGGGAGACCGAAATTGTTGCATAAGGGGCCGAAGGTACCAAAACCCTGATGTTTTTCCGATCCCCCGTTTTTTTTGTCTTTGCATTTGAGAAATCGAGATTTCTTTTCCCGCCAAAAACCAGACCATCCTAAAATCGTTTTTTTACCATTCACGTGAAGGCTGAATTTGTTGTCTCTTAGATATGCCAAGGTCTGTTTTGCTGAGGCTATGTGCAAATTATGCAAAATATGTTCGGATGTTCCTGTTATTGCTTCATTGTGTCCGTTAATATCGTTGATTGTTACGCTGATAGCCAGCCTGTTATCCAGAATAGAATTTGATTTGTCTGCAGAAAAAATAATTTCAATCTTTCCAGCATATTCTGCCCCGAAGTTTTCATATTCGTCTTTGAGTCCCGGCCCATGGTAAACAGGCACAACATGGCTTGGAGTGCTCATATCTTGAATATGGTGCGCCAGGCGCCCACTAACGTTCAATACGCATTTAGCAAATTTTCGCTTTGGCTGTTTCTTAAATTCGCCAAGAGCCTCATCAATTTTCTCAATAAGCTTGCCAATCCTTTTCTCGGATGTGCGGTGGCCGGGGATTAATGGGTTATCCTTGATGAGACCGCCGTTATTGTAGAAATGCCAATTGAAAGGGCGCTGAAATTTAGATCCGAGAGTGGTGCTGTCTTCGTCCGCCGAAGATTGACCAAGTAGAATTTTTATATCATCGTGGCCGATCTTAATGCCCTTCCACTCTTCAAATAATTGAAGAGCCGACAGGGTATAATCCGTGTGGTTTCGTTTTTTCATTATTCGACCGGGAAAGCGAAGATTAAAGTGGTTGATTTGCGGTTATAACGCTACTCAATGTTCAGTCTGACTGAAAATGTATCTTCCGATATCAAACAACAGGATGATCGCCACCATACTCACAGCGATAAGCACAGCACGAAGTCCGGCCCATAACCAGAAACTCCTGCTGATTTTCCCCAAATACACCCCAAGCAGAAATACACAAAAAAGAGCGACAGCAATAGCCAGAAGAAAGGGGGACCAGGGCCATACAATTCCGTAATAAGCGAGAAATAAGGGGGTGAGAATCAACAGAGAGAGGAGAAGGGGGGAAAACCGTTCACCGAGGCAATGAACAACAGCGGCAGATAGCGACTGGCCTCACCGTAGTGACTCTCTTTCAGGTCGACGAGCAGGGCCTGTTCCATTTCCCGTAACTCTTTCCTACGC
>JAGHCC010000463.1 GCA_021160685.1 Desulfobulbaceae bacterium
ACTCCAGGTTGTAACTGTTCAGATGTGCACCCCAAGACATCGGAGTTTATGCCCTGCTTTCAAGGGTGCTTACCTGGCCCTTTGAACGGTAAGCGAGGAACTAGACTCCGAAATGGATGAAGATGGACTGCAGCTGAATAGTTGTTACGAAAATGTCTGATTAGATTAAGTACCTTCATTCATAATTCGTAATTATTTTGCCCGAAGGGCATCATGTTTTTTTAAAAGCCATCAGCCTACTTGTTTTCTACCTGGCAATGTCTGGTCACATCCGTTTCATAGTGAAAGAAATCATCATGTTCATCATTATGGCAAGTGATACAAGTCTCCCGAGCGGGTCGTGAAAGAAAAATCTTTTTGTCGGGATCATTTGCATGAATTTTGCCTGGGCCATGGCAGGATTCGCAGCCCACATTTCTGAGGTTGGCAGGCAGAGACAGAGCCATAATTCCGTTATCCGGCTTAATACCGGTAACATGGCAAGGCAGACAATCGATATTATTCTGCTGTTTTTTGTTCACCAGGGTCTTGAAGGCCCGGCCATGACGACTCTTCCGCCAGTTGTTATAGAATTTTTCGTGGCATTCGCCGCAGGCCTTGCTGCCGGCGTAAGCTTGCATTTTTTTCTTATTTTTGACGTGCTTTTTTCCGGCCGCGTTGATTCTTTTCCTTGTTTTTTTAACGATTTTCAGGATCGCGCGTTGGTCGCCAAGGTTTGTTTCCATGGCAATGAACTGATTTTGAAAGGTTGAGTTGGGCTCTTCCTGGCGACCACTGTTCTTCAGCTTTGCAATGGAATCCACCAGGGTTTGACGTTCGCTGACAAGATTGTTGTAAGATTGCAGGATTCCTGGTTTTGATTTGTTAATTTCGGCGGGATCTCCTTGTGCCTCGATCCTTCTGATGTTCCAGTTGAGCCGGTCAAGTTTCCTTTTTTGTTGCAGAGGATTTTCTCTGTCTTCTGTTTTCCATTTTCCGGCTTTATTCCACTGAATCGTTAACTCGCCAAGATATTTCCCCTGCCTTCCCGTCTGGCAGAAAAGGGTTTGGTTCATCATAGCCGGGGCCAGGTTCGATGAACGTATACCGGCCTGAATGAGGATGTTGACCCCGGGCACTGTTCTGCTGATTTCTCTGTTTTGTACATCTGAAAGATTTGACAGCAGAATAACTATGTCGCATTCCAGGGCAATTTTTTCCGCAAGTTGCGGCAAAACTTCGCGCCAGTTGCGAATTTTTGCGTTCGTGTCCTCCAATATTCGGCTAGCTCCATCACCGGTGAGCCCAATTACGCCAATCGTCATTCCCGCTTTTTGCAAAATAATTTGCGGCTTGAAGATAGGGAGATCCGTGTCTTCTGCGACCAGGTTGGCGCTGAGCCAGGGGAAATTAGAGAGGGCTTCCATCTTTTTGAAAAAATCAAGGCCACCCGCCAAGTCATATTCCGTAATGCCCACCGCTTCATATCCCATCAGGTTATAGGCCATGACAACGCCTTCAGCCTGAATCCGCGTCTGCTCAAGACTGTTGACATGCAGGGATTTTATTCGTTTAAAGAGCAGAGCGCCGCCATCGATAATCAGATGCGTCTTGCCTGTCTTTCTCTGTTTAAGCTCGTATCCTTTTTTGGACAGACCGCCCAGTTGCTTGCTTTGTCAGCCACAGGGTTCGATCTCGCCCCGGACATCATTTGAATAAAAGATTGTCAGCTCGTTGTGGGCTTTATTTTCCTGGCCGGATACCGGCATCGCCCAGAACAGGGTAAGAAATATGATAATAGAGCAGGTTTTCAGCATTGACTTGTTGTCTCCTGTCGATTTTTAAGTCTTTTTTTTATATTATAAGAAAATTTCTTGCAAAGCACGCAGAAATTTAGAGAAAAAGACGTTGATATTTCTAGCTGATATTTCTATGGGTTGTGAGATGATTTTTAATTTTTTGCTACACAGAAGGGGGAATAAAAGTCATGGTGGTCAGACACCTGAATTTTCGTTTTTTTGCCTTTCTTCCGTTTTTTTTCGTTCAGCTCTGTCTTTGAGAATTTTACGCCATTTCAGCAGACGGTCCTTGATAATTGCCTCATGGCCCCGGTTGGTCGGTTGGTAATAAACCGTTCCTTCAAGTTCCGGCGGCAGATGGTTCTGTTCAACCAGGCCGGCCGGGTCATCATGGGCATACTTGTAGTCTTTGCCATAGCCAAGATTTTTCATGAGACGTGTGGGCGCATTGCGAATTTCGAGAGGAACTCCCAGGCTGCCTGTCCGTTTGATATCATCCATGACCTTGTTGTACGCCTTGTAGACCGCGTTACTTTTGGGTGCGGTGGCCAGATAGATCACGGCCTGAGCCAGGGCAAGTTCTCCTTCCGGAGAACCAAGAGTATGGTATGAATCCCGGCCCTTTATTGCCAGAACAAGGGCCTGGGGATCGGCATTGCCAATATCCTCCGAGGCAAAACGTATCAGTCGCCTGGCAATGTAAAGCGGTTCCTCCCCGGCCTTGAGCATACGGCAAAGCCAGTAGAGAGAGCCATCCGGATCACTGTCACGTAAGCTTTTATGCAGCGCCGAAATCAGGTTATAATGTTCTTCTCCATCCGCGTCATATTTCAGTGAATCGCGTTGAAAGGCCTGTTCAACGATTGCCAGGGTGATCTGTTTTTTGTTGTCATCCGTATAGTCAGCAAGAGAGGCTGAAATCTCAAGACTGTTGAGCAGGTTCCGGGCATCTCCGTCCGCCATGTTAATGAGATGCTCTCTCGCTTTTTTGTCAATCAGAAGGTTGAGCTCCCCAAGTCCTTTCTTTGCGTCTGTAGTTGCTCTGTCCACGATTTTATCGAGATCTTCATGGGAAAGAGGCTGCAGGGTCAGGACTCGGCAGCGGGAAAGAAGCGGGGCAATGACATGAAAGGACGGGTTTTCCGTGGTGGCGCCGATCAGGGTCAGCAGGCCGTTTTCCACATGGGGCAGAAAGGCATCCTGTTGGCTTTTGTTGAAGCGGTGGATTTCGTCGACAAAGAGGATTGTCCTGGTCTGGCCTTTTTTTTGCTGGGCCTCGGCGACAATTTGCCTGATTTCCTTTATTCCTCCCAAGACAGCGGAGAAGAAAATAAAATCTGAACCACTGGCTCGGGCAAGAATCCTGGCCAGGGTTGTTTTGCCGGTTCCAGGAGGTCCCCAGAGCAGAAGCGATGGAATGTATTCCTGTTCCATCAGCTTCCAGAGAAGTTTGTTCTTGCCGAGAAGATGCTGCTGGCCGACAAAATCTTCGATCCTGTGGGGCCGGATCCTTTCAGCCAGAGGGATGCTGTTGCTTGACGCTGCAGACATCATGAGTTGTCAGTCCGCCAGAAAGGAAAGTCTTTCCGCAAGTCTTTCCGCTGAAAAAACCAGAGATTCAAGATCAAGAAAGTCCAGGACATGATGGTCAAAAAGGATTTTCACCTTGGCTGCAAAGCCGTCTTCAGGTTCTTCTTTCCAGAAGAGAAGGTACTGGGGAAGCATGGGCAGAACCTGAAAAAATACGGCAACCGTGGCGGAACTCTCCTTGTCGGGGCGTGATGGAATCCGGTTGCAGAGACTTCGGATCTCCTGGGTTGTTCTGCCGGTAAAAAGGTCGGCCAGTCGGTCCTCGCAGTAGACTTTCAGTGTCCTGATTTTAGAAATTGAGTTGGGCAGGCTTTCCAGGCCGATCCAAGTGCCGTCCGGCGCCCGTCCACCTCCTGAATGGACATAGTTGTAAAGCAGGATCTGGTCGCGTGGGTCTTCAGGTTTTCGGTCATCCATGAGAATGTTTTTTTTGCCGAGCCGTATTTCTTGTCCCAGGTAGGAAAAGGACAGGATGTCAGGGTCTTCTGGAGACCACAAAGCGCCCAGAGGTTGAGCTGCGCTGCCTAAATCCATTGGCGCAATTTTTTCTTTCAGATGCTGAATCAGCTGCAGATCATGTTCCCGGCCCTTTTCCTCGAGACCGGTTTTCTCCTGACCACTCATATCAAGTCCTTTAAGGTCGATATAGGGACATTTTTCCGGATCCTC
>JAGHCC010000032.1 GCA_021160685.1 Desulfobulbaceae bacterium
CCCTCTCCCCAGGGAGAGGGAGGCAGCCCTAAATAACGTATTTAATAATTGTAAATTTTCTACTACCTCGGATACCCCCTCTCCCTGAGGGAGAGGGTGAGGGGGAAATGTTACTTTTAAAATAAATACCGGGATCTTTACCCCGGTTGTCTTGCTGAATAATCGCAAATAAGCTTCTACACCAGAGGCATGACTTATGAAAAGCAGGAATTCTGTTGATCGCAAAGCAAGAATCCTTATTCTGGGAGCCGGCCCCGGTGGCTTGTCCGCCGCTCATTTCCTGAGCAAGCATGGTTTCAAAAATGTCACTGTGTTTGAGAAACTGGGCAGGGTTGGCGGGATGTGCCGTTCCGTAACCGAGGATAACCAGTCATTTGACCTGGGAGCAGTCTTTATCAGTTCGGCCTACAGGGAGGTTCTCCGCATGGCACGCAGCGTGGGAGCCAAGCTGGAAAGATTCGAGGGAGGCACGGCCTTTACCTATGATGAGACGAATCAGTCGGCCCGCTTCCACGGTCTCCTGCCTTATGTTATGGGCGATTCGTCCCTTTCAGCATTTTTTCGATTTGCCCGGCTCTGCCTACGCTATCTCTGGAAACGTTATCGAATCCGCAAGATCTTCCGACGGCCGGGCTGGGCCGGCATTGACGCGCATCCCGCTCTGTGTGTCACGTTTTCCCAATGGCTGGACCACAACGGCCTTGAGGATCTTAACCGGTTGTTTGAAATTCCCGTCACCACATTCGGCTACGGTTCCCTGGCTGAAATTCCAGCGCCCTATGTCCTCAGGTACATGGGTATCAGAACCTTCCTGGCCATGCTGTTCTCATCCGCACCGTTTGCCCGCCTGCTTCCCTCGTTTCTGGTTGCGCAACGCTTCAAATACGGTTTCCAGCGTTTCTGGGAAAGAGTGGCCTGGGATCTTAATATCCGCTTGAATATTACTATTAAAAAAATCGAACGTCGAGAAGAGGGAATCTTTGTAAAATACACGCATCCGATGCAGATGCTTGGAGACGAGATCTCCCATGCCGAGGATCATGCCCGATTTGATTACCTGATCGTCGCCTGTCCCCTTCTGCTGGAGGAGCTGGAGAGTTTCCTTGACTTAACCGAGGAAGAACGGTGGTTTCAGTCAAAAACCAGGTTTATTCCCTACGCGGTTGCCAGTTTCGAGATCGCCGACCTGGTGCTGCCCATGCCCGTTGCATTTCATTTGCCCATTCCATCTCTTGATCAACCGATGCTCATCACGCAACAGCATCCGGAAAATGAATTGATGGCCTTTTATGCGCGACTGTCCAGCAGTGAACCGACTGCGGCGGACGAGCAGCGGTTTCGTGAGAATATCGAGCGCTACATCAGCGCACTGGGCGGACGGATCAACGAACAGGATGACTGGCATTCCTATGACGCCTGGCTCTACTTCAAGCATGTCGGAGTTGAAGAATTTCGCCAGCGTTATTTTGATCGCTGGGAAGAAGCCCAGGGAAAGAATCGGACTTTTTTTGTGGGAGGTCTTTTTGACTTTGACTATGTTGAAGGAATCGTGCGTTACAGCCGCTATCTTGTTGAACAACATTTTGCTGGAAGAGGCGGAAGTTAAATGGGCCAAAGGTAACTGTTCAATAAGTGGTGGCCTACCGACAACCTCCCCCTTTATTAAAGGGGGATTGAGGGGGATTTGTTTACAAGTTGCCGACCACTTATTGAGAAGTTACGGCCAAAGGCTTTAATTGCCGCGCTTTAAGGTGGAAAGCTAGGATCGAAACGGCGAAGACGATTTCTTTCCATTCAGGATATTACGCAATACCTGCCATTCAGCCATTGCTTCACGTAATTCCCCGCGAAGGGCATCCTTTTCATTGATTGATGCCTCCTCAACCAGGGCCTCAAGTTTACTCACTTTTTGCTGGGCGCGATACAAATCCAGGGCTATTGCTTTTATCGACATAATGTCATGAGCCTCCTCTCGCGATTCGTAAGAGTTCACCAGCACCCCATCTGTGCACGATCAGGCCGGCTCACATAGGTGAGGCTATAGTTCTCCGGCCTGCTTGTACACATCTAGGGCACTGGTAAACTCTTACAGTACGGAATTTCCCCAAAGATTTGAGCCCTTGGTGAACTATTACCGCGATTCATGCCTCTTTTACTTAAGGCAGCATTTTTTATATTTTTTACCGCTGCCGCAGGGACACGGTTCGTTACGCCCTACCTTGACGGAAGTTATGGGCTTAGCGGGTATCGTTTCGCTGTCTACATAAAACCACTGATCATCCTCACGGACGAAACGGCTCTTTTCATGCACGCTGTTGATTATTCTCGAAGTACGGTAATGGGCGACAAATTCAACAGTACCTTTGTCATCATCTTCGCCACCTTTCTCGGTGGCCAAAATTTCAAGACCCGTCCAATTAATATCAGCCGGCATATCGAGACTCTTCTCCGGTGGTCGGCTGGATTCATGCCAGGTGCGAAGGAGATAAGCATAATCCCTTTGGGCATGGGCCGAGTACCGTGAACGCATCAGGGCCTCGGCCGTTAAGGGTCTGGACTTACCGGCAAGATAAGGTTCGCAGCACTCTTCAAATGTTTTTTGATGGTTACAGTGGCAAATTGTCATGAATTTATTGCTCTAACCCACTAAAGTGGAAGAAAATATCAAATTTTTCAGGATAAGTACCTTATTGTATATGCAATTCCTTGTTTTAAAAGATGATTCCAGTTTCTTGTTTTTTATGGCAGACTTTCAAGGGTAAGGTACTAAAAAAAGGTCACGTCATCGTCTCTCAAAATAAGCAATGTAATCTGTCCTAAGTGGTCTGAAAAGAAATTTCTCCAGTGGATAACGATATCCACCCCTTTCCTGTATTTTCTTTTGTATACTTCTTCGTCATCTTACTGCAGGATGGGATGGCAAGTTCGACATTAATGGTTAAAGTAACTCCAGAAGCACTATGGAGTTAAGGGCAGTTTACAGCCCTATTGGAGGCGTCTCATCAAAACAAAAAAGGTAAATAAATCAGCCTTGCTTATGCGCTTCGTTCTAACATTCAGCCTGTTCTTGCTGATCTCTCTTTCAATGGGCGGTTTGTTTTCAATATCCTGTGCCGACGGGCCAAAAACGGCTGTACTGCTCAATATTAAAGGCCCCATCGGTCCGGCAGTGAGTGATTATGTCAAGCGCGGTCTTGAAAAAGCAACAGCTGACAACGCAGCCATAGTCATTTTGCAAATGGATACCCCTGGCGGCTTTGATCATTCCATGCGGGATATCATCAAAAACATTCTCTCCTCTTCTGTTCCGGTAGTCTCATACGTGGCTCCTGGAGGATCACGGGCGGCAAGCGCCGGCACTTATATT
This sequence comes from Desulfobulbaceae bacterium, assembly GCA_021160685.1. GTDB lineage: Bacteria > Desulfobacterota > Desulfobulbia > Desulfobulbales > SURF-16 > JAGHCC01. Next base: position 3,368 of record JAGHCC010000032.1, read on the forward strand.
TTATATGCCAGTCATGTAGCTGCCATGGCTCCGACCACCAACCTGGGGGCTGCAACGCCAATACGTGTTGGAGGTTTGCCCGGGATGCCGGAAGAGCCAGACTCCCCGAGAACAAAAGAAAAAAGCAAAGAGAAGGCAGGATCATCTGGTGCGCTGGAAAAGAAAATGGTCAACGATGCTGTGGCCTATATCAAGGCCCTGGCCAACAGGCATGGACGTAATGCAGAATGGGCTGAAAAGGCTGTGCGTGAGGCCGTCAGCCTGACGGCTGAAGAAGCCCTGGAACTCGAGGTTATCGACATGATGGCGGCAAGCCTTGCCGATCTGTTGCTGAAACTGGACGGAAAAGATGTGGTGATGGAAACAGGA
>JAGHCC010000356.1 GCA_021160685.1 Desulfobulbaceae bacterium
CTCGGAAACCTTGGTCATGAGACGTTCCCCCAGGCTGCCGCCGGGATGATTCCTACGGAAATCACTGGCGGCAAACTGTTTCCGATCCAGCAAAACAACGGCCATGGCATCACCCATGGCCAGGGCCGCCGTGGTGCTGGCAGTGGGAGCTAATCCCAGGGGACAGGCCTCGCGGGGCACGGCGGCGCTCAAAACAACATCGGCAAATTCCGCCAGACTGGAGTTGACATTACCGGTGAGAGCAATTGTTTTTATTCCCCGTTTTTTCAGGGTTTGCAGCAGCATGGGCAGTTCAGCGGTTTCACCGCTGTAGGAGATGGCCAGCACCACGTCGTTGGAATCGACAATACCGAGATCCCCATGCATGGCCTCCACTGGATGCAGAAAAAAAGAAGGGGTGCCGGTGCTGTTCATTGTGGCGGATATTTTCTGCCCGACAATTCCCGACTTGCCGATTCCGGTGATAATCAGCCGGCTGGGACAGGCCATGATAAGATTGATGGCCCTGTCAAACTCCGGACCGATCTGGTCAAGCAGGGCGGTAATCCCCTCTGCTTCTATTTTCAGAACTTCTTTTGCGAGGTCTTGGGACATTGTATGTATTATTTATCCCCTTTCCAGGGATTCCTTGCTGAAATCCAGGTCCGGGGCAACCGGATAAATATTATCGAAACAGGCAAGACAGAATGTGTCCCTGTCCCGGCCCGTAGCCTCCACCAGCCCATCGAGGCTCAAATAATAAAGAGAATCAAGGCCGAGATAATCGCGGATCTCCTCAATTGTGTTCCCGGAGGCGATCAACTGGGAGGAAGAGGGAAAGTCAATGCCGTAATAGCAAGGATGACGGGTGGGTGGGCAGCTCACCAGCATATGAATTTCCTTCACTCCGGCAGCGCGCAGGGAACGGACCCTGGATTTCCCGGTTGTCCCCCTGATAACGGAATCTTCGACAATGATAACACGCTTGCCCCGCAGAAAGGAGCGAACCGGATTGAGTTTAACCCGGACCGTAAATTCACGCATGGACTGAGAAGGCTGGATAAAAGTGCGGCCCACATAATGGTTACGTATCATTCCCATTTCCAGGGGCAGGCCCGAGGCCTGGGAATAACCGATAGCGGCATAATTTCCCGAGTCGGGAAAAGGCATGACAAAATCGGCATCAATGGCGCATTCCCTGGCCAGGATCTCACCCATTCTTTTTCTGCTTTCATAGACATTAAAGCCGAAAATATCACTGTCCGGCCGGGCAAAATAGACATGCTCAAAAATGCAGAAGCTGTGCTTTTCTTTCGGCTGCGGGAAAAAGGAATGCAGTCCTTTTTTATTAATGATGACCACTTCCCCCGGTTCCACATCCCGTATATATTCAGCCTCCACCAGATCAAGGGCGCAGGTTTCTGAGGCAACAATATACGCCCCCTTCCCATTGCTCAATTTCCCCAGGCAGAGCGGTCTGAAACCCTGCGGATCCCGGATCGCCACCAGATGATCGTGATTCATGAGCAGGATGGAATAGGCCCCCTTAATCTGGCTGACTGTTTCGGCAATAGCCTTTTCCAGGCCAAGATGCTTGTGGCGGGCCAGAAGGTGGACGACGACCTCGCTGTCCATGGTAGACTGAAAGATCGAACCCTGATTCTCAAGTTCCTGACGCAGAGCGCGGATATTGACCAGGTTGCCATTGTGGGCCACACAGGTCGTCTCTCCCTGGTGGGTGGCGGTAAACGGCTGGGCGTTAATAATATTTGAGGAGCCCGTGGTTGAATAGCGAACATGTCCCACGGCCATGTTGCCCGTCAATTTTTGCAGATTATCTTCCGAAAAAACTTCGGAGACCAGCCCCATGGCCTTGTGTTCGACGATATTTTTACCGTCCGACACCGCGATACCCGCGCTCTCCTGACCGCGATGCTGCAAAGCGTAGAGACCGAAATAGGTGAGTTTTGCCGCGTCCTTGTGGCCGAAAATGCCGCAAACCCCACATTCTTCACGGGGGCGTAACGAGTCTGAACCGGGAGCCATGTCTGTTCCCTCTTCTTATTGATTGTTAACCGTTCACCGGGGTCTACAAGATTACGAAAACCTCGGTCTGTAATCGTTTACCAGCACCTCAGATTTGTTCGTTCGGAGTCTGCGCTTACCTGAGCTTTGACAGACACCGCTTCGCTGTTATAGCCCCTCTATGCAACACGGCTCAAACGGGCGAAGATGAGGTGCTGGTGAACGATGACAATGATTGTTAAAAAAAAGAGTTCAAACTACACTTTTTTTTGCAGTTGGAAAACATTTTTCTCAGCAAAATGATTTTTATCCCCAAATTGAGCGATTTATCGCCTGTCCGCAGGTAAGCACCGTTCAAAACAGGGCAAAACAAACTCCGACTCCGTGAGGTACTTTTTCTAAGTAACAAAATTTTAAGCATTTTGCACAAATATCGTAAAAACAAAAAGATAAACACAAAACTTCGTATACGTCATTCCGGCATGATTTTAGCCGGAATCCAGGATGGAGTGCGTGGGTAGGTTCTGGATCGAAGTCGGAGTTTTTGCCCTGTTTTTAAGGGTGCTTATCTCCGGCTAAGGACATGCCGGAATGACGATATATTTTTTTTGTTACTTTTATAATAAATACCGGCATCTTCATCCCGGTTGTCTCGAAATCTACGTTTATCTGCTGAATAGCTACATGCCATCTTCCTTACTTTCCGGCACTTGACAGCCCCTGGAGCAATGGTCCAGGCCGCCATAAAAATGAAGCCATGAAGATTTCTCATTCAAGCTCCAATTGCGTGGGGGAACAAAACGTTTTTTAAACTGCTCTTGCTGTTCCTGGTCAAGCCGTTTGTATATGCGAACATAAAGGCAGCGCCGCTCTTTGGGGTAAACCTCACACCAACCGTCCCGACTGCCGCCGCAGGGGCCATTTAATAAAAATTTAGGGCAGCCGGACTGGGGGCATATAAAAGCCAGGTCCGCCAAGGTGCAGTCGCCGCAGTTTCGGCACTGAAACAGAATCTTTTTTGTGATCAGCTCAAATGATGTCAATACATGACGCAGAGACGTTTGCTCCAAAGCCAGACAGGCCGTCCTGGCTGCGGAAAAAAAAATCCCCTGGGGATCAAAGGCCAGATTATGGACGGCCAGGGCCAGGGAGTAGCGGAAAGAAAAGTTTTTTTGTGATCTCATACCAGCGGGTTCCGGGCGGTTGAGCCCCGTGGCCTTTTCTTGGGAAAAATAGAAAAAAACATCTTTGGAGGAACAGGACATTTCCTCAATCAAATCTTGCCGGCAATCATCAAATTCCAGGCTTTGGTTTAAAACAAAATCAAGATCACCAAAGGTCAGGCCGGTACCGCCGAGATGGGCACCGCCAAAGCCCAAACCTTTCAGGATAGAGAGCAATTTGGCTGCCCGGACAAGCCGGGCCTTTTTCCCCTTATCTTCCGCCTTTGCCTCTTTTTGCATCTGTTGATAAAGAGACTCCGGAATCACGCAACCCGGCACCTTGCCCCGGCGCATCATCTCCAGCACCGGAAGATTCGGAATAAAAACATTGCCAAGCACCGGGATGTTGAGGCTGTTTTGCTCCATAAAAAGCAGGAGCTCCTGGAACTTGCGCACATCAAAACCAACCTGGGTAATCGCAAAATCAGCTCCGGCTGCCACTTTTCGATGCAACTTGAAATATTGCATCATCTGTTCCGCCTCGGTGTACTTAAAAGGCGAGATCGCGACGCCCTTGAAAAAAGAGGTGGCCGAAATCTCTCTGTCCTCGAAATTGCCCTGATTCATGCGGTTCAGCATTTCGACAACCTGGACCGAATCCAGATCAAAAACAGGTTTAGGATGACCGCAATAGCCCCTTTTCGGATAATCGCCGCTAATGACAAGCAGGCTGGTCAATCCTGCCCGGTCCCAACCAAACAGCAGGCTTTCCATCTGGTTCCGGTTCTTGTCCTTACAGGAAAAATGGTTGATCACATCAAGCCCCATTTCCAGGATATCAAGGCCGAACACCTCTGGAGAAAGAGCAGGATGACCTCCGGCATTATCGGTGATGCTGACCGCCCGAATACGGCCGTCATCAGCCATCATCCGGGCCATCTCCAGGATACGGTCATGCTTCCATCCCCGTCCTCCCCGACTCGGCACCAACTCAAAGGTCAGAGTGAATTCATCCGGATCCAGCAGGGATTGACGAAAATGTGATAGAGGCCGTCGCGGCCATTCTTTCATTTCGGTTTTCATTCAACATTATAAATGGTAAAGAGTGTTCTGTTTCAGCCTGTAACAGTTGATTAAAAAAACCACACTTCAAGACCAACAAAAAACAAGCGTCTATTCATGTCCCCCCAACTCACACTCATCCTGATCATCTACCTGGCCGTCAAGGGAACGCAAAATATCGTCTCTGCTGTCAACCTGCGGCATC
>JAGHCC010000332.1 GCA_021160685.1 Desulfobulbaceae bacterium
ACCATAGGCCGGGCGCTTGACCTCAGCGGCATCGCCATGATGGGAATCTTTTACGGACTGGTGGCGCTGACCACCCTGGTTGTCGGCCTGGCGTCCAGCCGCCAGAAATCTTCGGACGATTACAGCTATCAGGCAGACCTGCCCGAATCGGCCTGAATTGGGAATTCACCAGATTGGCCATCTCTAACGAGGTCTGAAAAGGGATATTTCTGTCAAAGTTTTTGAAGTAACGACCATCCCGACGAACCGGCACAACCGATAAGCGAATGAAATGAGACATCGAGAAATGAAAGTTAATCTCTCACAGAGACCCAGAGAAAAAAACGCTGTGAACTCTGTGCCCCTGCGAGAGACTTTCATATAAAGCAAACTCACTGATTAATCTTGACATGCCACTTGTTACGCATATAATATACGTAAACATTGCAGGGAGGGGGAACATGAAAACAGCAACTGTTGGAGAAATCCAGAAAAATTTTGCCCGGGTTCTTAGCGGCATTAATAATGGTCAAGAAATAATCATTACAAAAAGAGGAAAACCCGTAGCCAGAATATTGTCCTTAGCCCCTAAAAACGAAATCGAATGGCCTGATTTCTACAATGAAGCTCTTCACCTTAAAGGAAAACCAATAAGCGAAATAGTTATTGAAGGCAGGGAGGACAGGTTCTAAGTGCTCTATGTCGATACGAGTGTAATCGTAAAACTCTATATAAAAGAAGAACATTCCCTGGATGTCTCAAATTGGCTTAAGGAAAACAATGAAGCCATTCCGTTAACACTTTTTCATGAATTAGAGTTCAACAACGCTCTCAATCTAAAAAAATTCAGGGCTGAGATTACAACGGAGGAAATACGTCTTATTTTGGGGCGATTTGCCGAGCATCGAAGCAAAGGTGTCTTTTATCGCCCACAAATAAGCTGGACTGACACATTTAAATATGCTGTTGATTTATCAATAAAGCATACAGGCAATACGGGCTCAAGATCCCTTGACATTCTGCATGTGGCCTCAGCTTTATCAATAAAAGCCGACATGTTTCTTACTTTCGACAAGAGACAATCCGAATTAGCTGCTCTATCCGGAATAAAGATAGAAACTTTCTAGCTGAATCACCCTGTAAGGATGTAAGAACAACGAAGGGGCACTTCAGACTAACCCGGAAACAGCGTACATCTCTTATTTTCAAAATTTTTGCCACTCTTTTACGTAAATATTCGGCTAGCACCCCAATTTCGTCCGATTCGCCATACTGACATATGACTGATATTGTGCTGTTTCCTGATCAAATTCTCCGAAAATCTTAATAAAAAAATTGCCGTTGCGATGCTCAGCCTGAATGGTGTCTGGTTGCATTACTGTTAGCCTTGCCGTTAGATATTAGCTATACCCAACACAACAGACAAAAAATATCTCGTAAATCAATGAATCTCAATAGCCGTTGATACATCCATCAAGCTTTTGGCCAGGGAAGAAATACTGGCGCTCCGCATGGGGATGAATGGTTTTGCCTGCTGCTTGCAAAAACGTTTTGCCTTGGTGCAGGCATCATGGCTGACACAGTTGACCGGACAGATCACAACGTCAGCCTGGCTGACCATCTGGGGAAGTTTGCCCCGCCTGTCCTCCTTGCCGCCATCATGATGAATAAAATTACCACCACTATTTTCCACCAGCAACTTGTACTGGGACAGCAAGCCTGTCTGCCCCCCCACATAAAGGACCTTTCTGCCACACAAATCCGGCCCCGGACATTGACATGTCTCATTATTCTCGCAGACGGCGCATTTGGCTTCACAAGCAGGAGCTGAAACCTGCAGTAACGACTCCAGAGCAGCGCACTCCGCCTGTTTATCGGCCAAATCGCCTTGCAGGTCTTGCACGGTCATAGTCAAATCTGAATTTTCTTCCCGAAAATGCATATTTTGCCGCTCCAGACTGCTGATCTTATCTTCGGTCACCCGACAGGTCCGATTCAGATTTTTAATAGTGGTATAGAGATTCTCCTTTTCCACGCCGGTTTCAAGAAGGTGAATCCGCCCCCTAGCCTCAACAAGCTGCTGAAGGTATCCAGCCGATTCGCATAGTTGTTGCTTGAGTTTCCGGATCTGTTCGTTTTTTTGCACCAACTGGATACTTCCTTCAGTGCGAAGCTCCACCAGGCCCTCGCCGAAGATGTCGGCTCTTTCTTCAGCTTCTTTAAGGCGGCGGCAAATATTCGTATTCTCTTTGACGCTCTCATGGGAAAGCATGTGAATCTCGCCAAAAATCTCTAACTGCAAATCGGAAGAGGCTATGGGATGGGTTGTAACCGCCCAGTATGGTCCGGCAACGGCATGATTATTCCTGGCCTCACGCCAGAGATCCAGCAGATCTTCATCGGTTTTGGCCCCGGCAAAATACTTGATGCTGCGACTAAACTTATTATCAAGATATTTATGCATTTTTTTGGAAATATCATCATGCTGACCGGCCTGATGAACAAAATGGGTGTGAATGCTATGTTGATTTTGCGGAGTTGAAAGAGAAATTTTATTTTTCCGGGCAAACTTCTTTAAATCAGCGATGGAAAGGCAAGCTCCGATAATGGAGCAATGGTAACAATCGGCAATCTCCCAAAGTTTTTTTCGGCGACGCCTATTTTTTTTCTCATTGACCTGCTTCCTTTCGTCAATCTGCTCACACTCGGACTGCTTACTTTCGTCGGTCGGCCCACATAATGTACACATTACTTTTTTCTCCCAATCAGAGCTGAATTGATTCTCTTTGTCCACGGCCCTTGTGTCAAAAGAAAATTCACGGAAAGAAGAAAACATCCATGACAAATATCGAATCCAGCCCGACCGTGAACAGAGACAAATGAGACATCACTTTATTTGTTAAGCGACACTAACTTCAGCAAGTCTTAATGTCAAATAAAAAAATTAAACATAACTAACAACCGGGCTTTTTATGAAATCGTCAAGGCTGGCTTTGGGTAAGGACTTGACTTTCCGGGGCGGCCGAAGCGCGTTTCCCTCCCCTTTTTCGTTCAAAAAATCTCTTTCGGAGCAGATTTTTATAGAATCAATGTGGGGTAGAGAAGTTGATCAGGCGGTTGGTGAAGTGCGGGAAGATTATTCTTGTGAAATGCTGCGTATGGCGCAGATGCCTTTTGACTATCTCAAGCCAAAGCATGGCGCGAAAACCCCTGGTTTTTTTCATACCGGATGAACGAGACGGCTACATAATTAAGATTGGCGGTAAAGAAAAAAATAATCTTCACCTTTTCTCATCACAATCTATACAAAATTATTGTAAGAGTTCACCAGCACCTGAGTTTTGCCTAGTTTACCTGCCACTGGTGAACTGTTACGAATTATTGATACTCTCCCCGACATCTAAATCTTCTGCGATTTCCCGGAACTGTTCCAAGGCGGCTTGGAGGTCTTCGACAATTTCGGCGGCAATGACACCCGGTTCAGGCAGATTTTCAGAATCTTCCAGAGATTCGTCCCTGAGCCAGAAGATATCAAGGCTGGCTTTGTCACGGTTGACGAGTTCGTCGTAGTCATAAGCACGCCAGCGACCACCTGGGGAGTCTTTTGACCAAGTCGGAGTGCGATCGTGGTGGTTGGCCGGATTGTAGCTCTGGACGAACTCATCAAGATTTTCGCGCTTGAGCGGGTTGGTTTTGAGGGTGAAGTGCATGTTGGTGCGCAGATCATAGATCCAGAGCTTTTTGGTCCAGGGTGTTTCCGAGGCTGGTTTCTTGTCGAAAAAGAGGACATTGGCCTTAACCCCCTGGGCATAGAAAAGACCAGTGGGAAGACGCAGCAGGGTATGAACATCGCACTCATGCAGGAGCTTACGGCGCACGGTTTCTCCGGCCCCGCCTTCAAAGAGGACGTTATCCGGCACTACGATTCCGCAGCGGCCATGCTGTTTAAGCAGGGTTTTGACATGCTGGACAAAATTGAGCTGCTTGTTGGAGGTGGTGGCCCAGAAATCCTGCCGTTCGACAATATCCTTCTCCTTACTCATCTTACCGTCTTCGCCGATAATGGTGGTGCTGCTCTTCTTGCCGAAGGGTGGATTGGTCAGAACGATTTCGAAACGGTCACCAGGATCGGCGGCCAGGGAATCGGTCACAGTCAAGGGCAGCTTGCCGCCGTTATTGCCGATACCGTGCAGCATCAGGTTCATGGCACAAAGCCGGGCGGTATTCTGGACCAGCTCCCAGCCTGAAAAGGTCGCATTCTTGAGAACGTGCTTCTCCTCCTTCGTCATATTGGGGTTGTTGGCGATGATGTAGTCATGGGCGGCCAGCAAAAAGCCGCCGGTGCCGCAGGCCGGATCACAAACTTTTTCGCCAGGTTTGGGCTGAATCACATCGATCATGGCCCGGATCAACGGGCGGGGAGTGAAGTACTGTCCAGCGCCGGACTTGGTATCTTGGGCGTTTTTTTCCAGCAATCCCTCGTAGGCATCACCCTTGACATCGGCGCTCATCACCGACCAGTTTTCCTTGCCAATCAGATCGACCAACAGACGGCGCAGTTTGGCCGGGGCCTGAAACTTGTTCTGGGATTTATTGAAGATGAGGCCGAGGAGGCCTTTTTCCTTACCTAATTGATCCAGGAGATGACGGTAATGATCAAACAGCTCATCACCGTCCTTTTTTATCAGGCTGGGCCAATCGTACCCTTCCGGCACTGCACTCGGCTTGTTATACGGGGCCTTGGTCCGCTCATCCGACATCTTGAGAAACAGCAGGTAGGTCAACTGCTCGACGTAATCGCCATAACTCATGCCATCGTCCCGCAGGACGTTACAGTAATTCCATAGTTTTTGAACGATATTTGCCGGGGTCATTGCTTAATTCTCACGTGATGAATCTCCCATCCATTGGGAGTAAAATCATTCATTTTCCTCCCCACCTTGCATCAAATTTCTAATGCCGTCACGAAAAACCTGGAAACTCTTTGAGAGGTTACTCTCCACATCAAAATGGGGAGCGATCTTATTCGCCCATTCACACTTGGCCTGTCCTGTATGGGGCCAACCCAGTTTTTTTAACTTCTGTGATCCTCCCGGATAGACAACATCAGCGAGTACCTCCCATGTACCACATATGCTATCCTGCACATAAGCATTCAGAGGCTGATTTTTTGCATGAGGGTAGGCAGCTTTTACAGCATTTCGGTCTCCAAGCAGCCAGGCTTCCCCTTCCTCTATCGCAATCCTGAACAGCGTCTTAGGCTGTGGATTACAACTGTTCAAAAT
>JAGHCC010000172.1 GCA_021160685.1 Desulfobulbaceae bacterium
GGACGATGCACTGATTATATCACTGCTTGGCGTCATGATTTCCCGGATCAGGGTTTCCCTGAAATCAAAAATGCTGCTGATCATCTCGCCTTCCTGGCGGCTGATCAATCCATGTTCTTCACCTTCTTCAATAAGTTCCTGGATTTCCTGCTCAAGGTCCTCGGTTGTGTCCGGAGGTTTTGTTACGCCTAAAGCGTAGAGGATTCGTTTGAAAAGAGAAAAAGGGGAGTCGGAAGAGGTTTTTTGTTCATCCATGATTGTGAATTTAAGGAAAATCTCTCAATGAGGCTGTCCGAGAATGTCTTTTGTTCAACTCTCGAAGTCTATGCTTATTTTTTTAAAGACCGCAATGTAAGAAAAAATTTTTATTCTCGAATAGTCTCCTTGACAAAAGGAGAATTTTTTGAAAGATTATCAGGTTGCTCTCGCTGTAGAGTTAGGATAAAGTATCTATCGAATTGTTTATGTTGGAACAGGATACAATCTTTATAAATGTCTCGTTTGAAAATCACAAGTGGAAAGTGATGCTTTCAGAGTAGTTTGTAGTTCTACCTGAACAGTTACTTTTTTAATAACCGGGGATAAGCTTGAAAGAAAAGGTTTTAATCGCAAACAGGGGTGAAATTGCCATCAGAATCGCCAATGCCTGTCAGAGCCTTGGTCTGGATTACGTGATTGTTTACACGTCCGCCGATGAAGATTCCGAACATGTCCGCCGCCATCTTGACGACAAGTCTCAGCGGCATAAGGTCTGGCGTATTTCAAGTTACACCGACCCGAATGATATTCTGTCCATTGCCGATCATACAAAATGCACGGCCATTCATCCCGGGTACGGTTTTTTTTCCGAGGATTTTCGTTTTGCCCGCCGGGTTACGGTGCGGGACAGGCCATTAACCTTTATTGGCCCGAAATGGGAAGTGATCAGGGATCTTGGCGACAAGATCAACACGAAACGGGTGGCGAATAAACTGAATATTCCGACGATCCCCGGGACGGATGCGCCGATTTACAATGAGATGGAGGCCGAGGCCATTGCCGAAGATCTCCTCATGGACCAGAAGGACCAGCAGATTAAGGATCCTTCCATTTTGGTCAAGGCGGCGGCCGGCGGCGGTGGTATGGGTATTGAAGAGGTTCACCAGATTGAACAGTTCAGGAAAATCTACCGTCAGGTTCAGAATTATGCCAAGCGGCAGTTTGGCGATGGCGGTGTCCTGATTGAACAGTGTCTGCGCGACTATAATCATATTGAGGTGCAGATCGTCTGCAGCCGTCACGGCGAGCGGGTTCATTTCAGCACCAGAAATTGTACCATCCAGAGCACCGGGCGCCAGAAACGTCTTGAAGCGTCGCCGGGATTTGATTCCAGCTGCTTTACTTATGATTTTGATTCCAATGCCGTGTTGGATAAAATTGTTGAATATTCTCTAAAACTTGCATCCCATGTCAGATATGATAATGTTGGCACCTGGGAGTGGATTGTCAGCCGGTCCGGCCAGCCCTATCTGCTCGAGGTCAATACAAGGATCCAGGTTGAAAATGATATTTCCGCCCGGATCAGTTACCTGAGAAATAAACAGCCGAACCTGATCAGGGAGCAAATCCGTCTCGCCCTGGGTGAGAAGATGGGCTATAGTCAAAGACAGATTACTCATAAAGGCGCCTGTATTGAGTTCCGGGTTGTTGCCGAGGACACTCATCGGGGATTTCGTCCGTGGATCGGCACGATTTCCCGTTTTACTTTTCCCCAGCATGACTGGTCTGCTGTCTATACCCATGTCCCTTTTGACCGGCCCTATGTGATTCCAAATGATTATGACCCGAACCTGGCCCTGGCCCTTGTCTGGGGTGAGTCCATGGATGAGGCTAAAGCTCGGGGCCGCCGTTTTCTTGAAGATGTGGTGATTGAAGGGAAGAACGGCAAGGGAGAATCGATCATGACGAATCTGCCCTACTTGAAGGAAAATATAGATAATTTGCTTACATTTTAAATTAGGAACGTGCATTTCGTCTACGTTCCTGAGTTGATGATATCAAGAGAAATCAGGCGGCCGTGCAGGACAGCCTGCTGAGGTGTTTGCAGGATCCGGCTCAGTCTTTTTTCTCTTTAAAATATAGAATATGGAAGATATACGAAAAAGACTTCTGAAGTGCGAAGAGCGTATTAAGTATCTGACCCAGGTCAAGGAAAGTGCGGACCAGGGAAATGTCGCCAGTTATCAGGACAAATTTGAGCATATTCGGGATTCGTATTACGATTTTTCCGATGATGAGCTGCAGGATCAGGTCAGAACGCTGGAGGAAGGTGTTGCGTTTCTGGAAGACCGGTACGAGGAAAATCTGACCCCCATGGATCGGGTCCGTATTGTTCGCAGTCCCCTGCGTTTTTCCCTGAAGGATATCCTGGAAAATGTCTATGAGGACTACACGGAACTCGGCGGTGAAGAAGAAACGAATATAGATCCATCCATGGTTGCGGCCAAGGCCACGATCTTGCGCCGGATAAAAAATAAGGTTTTAACCCAGCAGGTCATGGTCATCGGTCATGAAAAAGGATGTGGTGAGGAATATCGTAACGGCGGCTGCAGCAAACCATGGGGAAATGAAAAAGCCCTGCGTTATATGCATGTAGCCCAGACAGAAGGCATTCCCATCCATTTTTACATATTCACTCCCGGTTCCTTTCCTGTTGAGGAGTATCCGGGCGCGGCTCAGCAGATCGCCAGAAATCTTTTTGTCATGACAAAATTGCGGGTTCCCATGATTTCCGTGATTTCGGAGGGCGGCTCCGGTGGCGCCGAGGCCATCGGCCTGTCTGATTTCAGGCTGATGTGTTCCCACGGGTATTATTCTGTTATTTCGCCGGAAGGGGCTGCTGCCATTGAGGGAAAAATCCGGGAAGGGGAAAAGGTTCCCAAGAAGCTCATTGAGGCTTGCGCCACCAAACTGCGTATTACGGCCAAGGACAACCTGAAGCTCGGTAGTATTGACCGTGTCATTCAGGAACCTGTCTTGGGCGCCAGACATGATGATTTTTCATTTTTCAAGCGTCTAAAATATGAGATGATGCGGGCCACGGACGAGGTGGTTTTGAAAACCAAGAGTTTACGGGCATTTCGTGCCTATGAACTCAAAATGAAAAAGTCAGGGGATTCCAACGAGGAAGAGCCGAGTATTGACATTTCCTGGGATTTGAACAGGGATGAGGTTAAAAGGCTTCTTCAGCTGCGTTCCAGGAAATATCGGGAAATGGCCAGTGACGCCTTTGGCGGCAGACCGACAAAAATTGACTCTTTTGTCCAGCGGCTGGAGCAAAAAACATCCAAGATTTTTTACAGTTTCCGCTACGATTTGCTGCGGCGTCAGCAGAAGCAGATGAAACAGGTGATTCAGGATGTATCCAGTGAAAGTTCTGTTTTTTTAAAACAATTGACCGCGCCGTTCAGTGCCGCCTATAAATTTGTTTCCCGCAAGACTGAAGAGAAAAGAGTCAAGCAACTGCCTGTCAGTGTTCAGATCGGTTCGGAACCAGAGTTCGGGGATACCTATACCAGCCCTCTTGCCAACGTGGACAGAACCGTAACTTGTCCCAATGCGGAAAAATTCGGCTGCAGGGATCTTTGGGTTCCAGACCTTTACGGTGAATTCTGCGGCGTCTGCGAGAATTGCGGGCATCATTTTCCTCTGGAGTATGAATGGTATTTGAAACATCTTCTCGATCGAGATCCAATTGATGAGTTCAATGCCGAAATCAGCGCCGGCAATCCTCTGTCCAACGCGGAATTTGAAAAACGGCTCCAGGCAGCAATTATTAAGACCAGCCGCAAAAGTTCCATCATTACTTTCGAGGCGCGGGTTCGGGGGGTGGAGATTGTTGTGGCCATGCTCTACAGTAATTTCCGCAACGGGACTGTGGGGGCAGCCGAGGGTGAAAAATTTGTTTTGGCCTGCGAGAAGGCAAAGCTGAAACGAAGACCGTTGTTGGCCTATGTCCACACCACGGGAGGCATTCGAATCCAGGAGGGAACCCTGGGCGTGGTGCAGATGCCGAAATGTACCATGGCCGTGCGTGAATACGTTGACTCGGGTGGACTTTATATTGTTGTCTATGATAATAATTCCTATGCGGGACCCGTGGCAAGCTTTCTGGGTTGTTCTTATTATCAGTTTGCTATCCGATCAAGCAGGATTGGTTTTGCCGGCTACCGTGTTATCCGTGAAACAACGGGCGAGGATATTCCGCCCGATTATCATAGTGCCAGCAATGCCCTGAAACGGGGTCATATTCAGGGAATCTGGGACCGACGTGATTTCCGCCGAAACCTTTATAAAGCTCTTTTGACCATGGGCGGCAGGAATTTGTATTATAGATAAAGCAAAGAAGGTAGAGAAGGTAGAGAAGGTAGAGAA
>JAGHCC010000253.1 GCA_021160685.1 Desulfobulbaceae bacterium
AAGAGCACTCACATCCATGGGCATGATATCATGGGTGGGACCACAGATCTGCAGTTTATTACGGTCAACAATGACAACCAGCTTGTTCAACTTGTACTTATGGGCAAAACGCATAGCCTCAACAGCCTGCCCCTTCTGCATCTCACCATCACCCATGTAAACAATGACCCTCTGATCCATCCCTTTCAATTTCATGGCCATGGCCATGCCCACACCGGTTGAAAGTCCCTGGCCCAGGTTGCCGGTATCCCATTCAACGCCGGGGACAATCCGTTCCACATGCCCGGGGAAACCTGAACCGGCCCGCCGGAAACCGGTAAGGAAGGCCTCTTCACTGAAATAACCGTATTCAGCCAGGACGCCGTACACACCCGGAGAAACATGACCGATGCTCATCACCACACGGTCTCGATTTTCCCAGCGCGGATCGTCGGGCCTGTGACTGATGCAGCCATAGGTTGTTAAAAGAAGATCCAGGGTTGAAAGAGACCCTCCCGGATGGCCGGAAGAGGCAAGGCTTGTGGAAAGAAGAATCCGCCTGGCGCAACGCTTTCTCATTGCGGCAAGCTCATTTAACTCTTCCGTGGACAGCTGGTCATTATTAAGGTCTAATTGAAGTGTCATGGGGGTCTCCGGTCTTGTTGATCGTATTGGTCTTGTTGGTCTTGTTGGTCTCATGCGACCCATGAGCCATTCAGTCAACATGAGAATTCGGCGTGAAAAAAGGCAACCCCGAATAAGTTGGCCATCATACTATGTAAAGAAAGAACTCTCCAGTATAAAAAAACAGTCGAAAAATCAAATGAAAATAGGATCAGTAACCCTCGAAAATCCTTTTATTTTAGCGCCGCTGGCCGGCTATACGGACCTCCCCTTCCGTCTGCTGTGCCGCGAATACGGCGCAGGTCTTGTCTATTCGGAGATGATCAGCTGCCACGGCCTTGTCTATCGCCAGCCAAACACTTTCAAGATGCTGCAAACCGTGGAACAGGATCGGCCCGTGTCCTTCCAGCTCTTTGGCAGCGATCCGGAGATTATGGCAGAAGCGGCCACTATTCTCTCAGAACTGCCCATTGATCTCATTGATATCAATATGGGCTGCCCTGTGCGGAAAGTCACTAAAAAAGGGGCCGGTTCGGCCCTGATGAAGACCCCAAAACTGGCGGAAAAAATCATTCGCGGGGTATGCAAACAGGCAAGAATTGGAGTGACGGTCAAAATCCGCTCTGGCTGGAACCATCAATCACTGACTGCGCCCGAATTTGCCCGCATGGCCGAAGACGCCGGCGCTTCTGCAATCGCCGTTCATGGCCGAACCTGGAGTGATGGGTTTTCCGGCAGCGCCGACCGGCGAATTATCGCTGCCGTCAAAGAAGCAGTCTCCATCCCGGTCATCGGCAATGGAGACATACTCAGCTATGGGGACGGCCTGAAAATGATGGAGGAAACCGGCTGCGATGGGGTCATGATCGGCCGTGGGGCAATGGGAAGACCGTGGATATTCCGGCCGGATCAGCCGGAACCTGACCTGACACTTCGTTTGACTGCCCTCAAACGACATCTTGATCTTATCGCCACCCACCGCTCCACGGAATTCGGCCTTGCCGCCATAAAAAACCATGCCGGCAGATATTTTAAAGGCATCCCCCATGGTGCAGCAATTCGTAATCAGATTTACCAGACAAACTCTTTTCCCGAACTGCAACGTTTGGTCAACTCGTTTAACAAAACTCTCCATATTACCTGATAATGCATCACTTTTTCACCTTCCTGCTTGACGCATCTTCCCATATATATCTATAATTTTTATAGATAAAATAAAATTATAGCTTCAAAACCACAGGCCAAAAAAGCGATAAAGCCTGATTGCAAAAAAATCATGCCAAAAAAATTCTAAATAGAATCAATGCAGCTGACAAAAATCATCCTAATTGGACTGATACTTCTTGCTCCATTTTCACTGGACAAACAATCCGCCAATGGAGGCAATCTGCTTGATCCAAGCAGCGGTGGAGAAATGACATATTATTCTTCACAGCATAACAGCTACCCAGCAAGCCGACTGCATGATCTTGCCACTGATCAATTTTGGTTATCTTCCTCAGGTCATTTTGTAAATGACATTATTTTCCGTTTTGACACGGATTCTTCAAAAAAATGCTTTAATCAGTTCCGCCTCTCTAATTATGGCAACCACAACAGGTCAATTAAACAATTTTCACTTTTCACAACCGATGATGAAACACTGAGTGCTGATACAGGCACAGCAGGATGGCAACGTATTCCCGCTGATGAAAACCCAACAAATCCTGTCAACTTCCTGAACTGGGGAGAGGGCGGAACGCTTACCAGCTACACATCACAGCACAACAGCTATCCCGCCTCCAGGATGAACAACGGCGATACCGTACAGTACTGGCTCAGCGCTGCCGGACGTTTTGAGAACACCCTGGAATATGGCTTTGATACGGATGGCGACGGCAGTACCGGTGATCTCATCAATATTGATTCCTTTCGGATTCATAATATCAACCATAACCGCGCTATTAAGGATTTTAACGTGGAAGTGCTGCCCGTCGGGACAGTCCTACCTTCTGAACAGCCAGAGGACGAGGGAAAGAATCAAGCTGATAACAATTGAGGTGGTGATCGGCAGGTAAAAACGATAATTCTCTCCTTTCAGG
>JAGHCC010000287.1 GCA_021160685.1 Desulfobulbaceae bacterium
ATCACCGAACCTGCCGCCATGACGATTTCCGCCCTGCTGCTTGCAGCAAAATTATACGATCTGCATCCCCCGGAAAAATTAAAATATGCAACCATTGGCTTACTCTTTGTCAATATCTCGGTGGGTGGCACTTTAACTCATTTTGCCGCGCCTCCGGTTCTCATGGTGGCAGGGGTCTGGGACTGGGGACTGCTCCACATGATGACTCACTTCGGCTGGAAGGCAGTTTTGGGAATAGTCATCTCCAACGGACTCTATTTCTTCATTTTTCGTCGTGATCTGAAAGCACTTGAGGCAGAACACGCGGTACGCAGCCTGAAAGACAAAATTCAGCGCACCTTCATGCGCCGCACCGACATGATGGTTGAGTTAGAAAAAATCGGTCCCCTTATCAGCCGGGAGATGAATGTCAGAGAAAATTTTGAGGAACAGGCCGAAAAGGTAATGGCGAAAATCAAAAATCGTCTGGAGAAACAGTATTTACCTCGGATCATTGAAGACGGTGCTGACCCTGTCCTGGCAAAAGAGGCATTTGACCAACGTTTTGAAGAAGTGAAATTACTAAAAATACAGGAGGTGTTGCCGATTATTCTGCCCCTGGAAAAACGTGCGCCCTTTATCGATCCCAACTGGGACAACCGTGATGATAAGGTGCCTGCCTGGGTGACCGGGATCCATGTTTTTTTCATGGCCTGGGTTATTTATAATGCCCATCATCCTCAGCTCTTCATCCCGGGCCTGCTTTTTTTCCTGGGCTTTACCGTGGTCACCTCCCCCTATCAGAACCGTATTGATCTCATTCCACCCATGCTTGTCGGCTTTTTTCTTGGCGGTCTGGTGGTGCATGGCGGAGTACAGGGATGGTGGATTGCCCCGGTGCTGGGCAGTCTGAAGGAAATTCCGTTGATGCTCGGGGCAACCATTCTCACCGCATTTAACGATAACGCGGCCATTACCTTCCTCAGTACCCTGGTGCCGGGTTTTACCGATGAACTGAAATACGCGGTGGTGTCCGGGGCCGTGGCTGGAGGCGGTCTGACTGTTATTGCCAATGCCCCCAACCCTGCCGGACAATCGATTCTGAAAAATTTTTTCCATGACGGTGTTTCCGCCTTGGGTCTCCTGAAGGCAAGCGTGCCGCCAACCATTATCGTCTGGCTTTGTTTTCTTATTTTTCGTTAGGGAATGATGCCACAACCATTGCAAGACGGTCAGAAGATGGGTGTTTTGGTGTCTTTTTTTATTCTCATTAACCCGTGATTGATTATAGAAGATCAATAAATATAGCCGCATGTTTCTTTGTGTTTTTCGGGCTGCTGTTTTTGGATAGCAGCTTTGCATCGGCAATTCTGGAGGCGGATGAAGTTTTGGTCATTGTCAACAGCCGGGCTGATGATAGTGTGTCCCTGGCAAAGTACTATATGAAAAAGCGAGGGATTCCAAAAGAAAACCTGCTGGAAATCAGGGTGAAAGAAAAGGAGACCTGCAGCCGCGAGGATTATAATAAAAAAATATTTGCGCCGGTAAAAAAATATCTTGAGCTTCGAGAAACAAAGAGTGAGCCGTTTATTCGCTGTTTGTTGTTGATGTATGGAATGCCTTTGAAAGTGGCATCGACTGAATTGACAAAAAATGAAAAAAAGAAGCAGGATGTTTTGAAGCGGCAGCAGAGGACGTTGAAAAAAGAGCAAGAGGCTCTGGGCGGGGATGATCCTGAAAAAAAAGCTCTGGCCGAGAAGCTCAAGAAAGTTTCACAGCTTTTGCAGAGGAATAGTGAACTTTCCTCTCTTGATTCCGAGCTGGCCCTGGTCCTGGCCAGCAAGTATGAGCTGCGTGGCTGGCAGCCTAATCCTACATATCTCGGTCACCGTGGCCGGAAGATTGCCGATATGCCGGATATTTCCTTGATGGTGGCCCGGCTTGACGGACCGACTCCGGAAATTGTCAGGCGCATTATTGATGACAGTCTGGCGGCAGAAGAAAGGGGGCTGTCCGGCACAGCCTGTTTTGACGCCCGCTGGCCGCGGCCTGATCAAAAAAAAGTAAAACAATTAAAAGGCTACGGTTTTTATGATAACTCTCTTTATCTGGCGGCAGACCAGGTGAAAAAGGATGGCCGTCTTGAAGTCGTTGTCAATGATAAACCTGAGCTTTTTCAGCCGGGTGAATGCCCCAATACAGCTCTTTACTGCGGCTGGTACCGCCTGTCTCATTATCTTGATGCCTTTGACTGGCAACCCGGGGCGATCGGTTATCATATTGCCAGTGGTGAATTGACAACCTTGAAAAAACAAAACAGCAAGGTCTGGGGTAAACGGATGCTCGAGGACGGGGCGGCCGCAGTGATCGGTCCGGTGGCTGAACCTTACGTTCAGGCCTTTCCGCCGCCGGCTCTCTTTTTCACTCTTTTGCTGGATGGTCGTTTTACTCTGGCTGAATGTTACGCGTTTTCGGTCCCTTTTCGTTCATGGCGCATGGTTCTGGTTGGCGATCCCCTCTATCGGCCTTTTCCTGTCACCCGTTCCACCCCAATGGGAAGGTCAGGGG
>JAGHCC010000120.1 GCA_021160685.1 Desulfobulbaceae bacterium
CTACTCAATTCTCTCAATGAAATGAGCGATAAACTACGACAGACTCTTTCCAGCGTGGCACAAAACAGTGAAGAGGCATCCACGGCATCCGGGGATCTCCTTACCAATGTTCACCAGATGTCCACTGATATCAATAATGTCAGCAATGAGGCGGACAGTGTGGCAGCCACTGCGGACCAGGTTGCCGACAACCTGATGTCCGTCTCCAGAGTTACGTCGGAAATGGCGACAAACGCGGATACCATTGCCGCCGAATCAAGCACAATTTCAATCAACATCACTAATGTTGCCGCAGCCGTTGAGGAGATGTCGGCCACAATCCTGGAAATTTCCCAAAACTGCTCCCAGGCCCAAAACTTTGCAAATTATGCCAGAGAAAAAGGAGAATCGTCGAGTGAGCAGATCGCTGATTTACGCCAGTCATCCCTTCATATCGGCAGGGTTGTTGAGGTAATAACGGATATTGCTGATCAAACCAAACTCCTGGCCTTAAATGCTACCATTGAGGCGGCCCGGGCCGGTGAAGCAGGAAAAGGATTTGCCGTTGTCGCCAATGAGGTAAAGGAACTGGCCCGCCAGACAGCAGAGGCCACCGATGACATTATCCAGCAGATTCAGCAGATGCAACAAAAAACGGAATCTGCGGTGGCCGCTGTGGAGGAAATTACCGGCATTAATGATAAGGTCAACGAAATTAACACCTCCGTGGCCACGGCAGTGGAAGAACAATCAGCCACAGTAAACGATATGGCTGCCACTATTGCCGAAACCGCCCAGGGATCAACAACGGTCTCCAACAGCATCCAGGAACTGAGCTATACAATTAATCAGGAAATTGTCACCCTTGTTGATGAGGCCAGTCTAAATATGAGGGAAATCTCCAGCCGCATCCGGCAAATCAACAATGATACCACCGCGGCAGTGGCTGCATCCTCAGATTCTCAAGACAAAGCCACCAATCTGGACACAATATCCAGTAGTTTGCAAGAGGATATCCGTCAATTTAAACTGGTCTGATTCCTCGACAGCTAACCAGTTCAACTAGACCAACAGGACAAAGTAACTATGAGCTATATTGAAAGAAAAGACGGAATTATTGTTGTCAAACCCGGCGTGGATGTGATCGCCTCCCAATGTGCGTCCCTGCAAGATGAACTGCAGCAACTCATCAATGACGGGGAGAAAAAAATCATTCTTGATCTCCAGGATACCCGGATGATCGACTCGTCCGGAATCGGGCTACTCATTGCCACCCGCAACAGCCTGAGCGATAGCGGCGGCGATGAAATTGAATTGATCAATACCTCGGACGATATCCGCGGTCTTTTTACGGCCATGCGGCTGGACCGACATTTTACTATCACAAGTTAACTCTTCAGATGTATAGGCTGTAGGAAAGATGAGTTTGTTGTACTGCAGAGCGGTGTAACAAAAAATATTTTTTAAAACAAGGTATAGACCGACTTCGAAAACTAATAGCCTACAGCCTAAACTACCTGATTTGTGCCTCTGCGCCTCTGTGAGAGCACAAGAAATGCTGTAAATCCATGACAACACCGAAGTTGAAAGGAAAACCGCCATGGCAATGATCGATGATGAAGAAACATTACTGGCCTTTGTAGAAGAATCAAAGGAGCATATGGACGGCATTGAAACCGATCTTTTGGCCATAGAGGAAGACGGCGCTGACATTGATTCAGAACTGGTGAACAAGGTGTTCCGGGCCGTGCATTCCATTAAGGGCGGGGCCGGCTTTCTTGGCCTTGACAATGTCAAGGAAGTGGCCCATGCCGGTGAAAATTTGCTGAACTTGGTCCGGAACGGGGAGCTGATTCCCACGCCGGAGATGATCACCGTCCTGCTTGAGGGCTTTGACCTGCTTAATTCCATGCTCAATTCACCGGCGACAAGCAATGACGTGGATATATCCGAGCAGATTTCAGCCTTAAAAAATGCGCTTGAACCTTCTCTCAGCCAGGAGGAGAAGTCATCCCCGACCAATGAAATCAGTCTCGGCACACCTGATGCCCCCAATCTTTTCACACTGGACAGTCTTGATGTTGCCCTGAGTCTCAAGGGAGGAAACAATCTCTATATTCTCGTTTATGATCTGATTAAAGACATTGAAAAAAAGAATAAGACACCTCTGGAGGTCGTTAATGAACTGATGCAGACAGGGGATATTGTCGACAGCAAAGTAGACATCGATGCAGTAGGCAAACTTGAAGACGATTCGGGAGAGAGACGTGTTCCGTTTTACGTCTTGTTTGCAACCATCATGGAAGGAGACATCCTGGGCAGTTTCATCGGTCTAGATGATTCCTTCATCCATCTCATTTCTCCGGAGTCACTGATCCAGCCGCAAGCCGGGGAACCAATTTCTGTCCAGGAAGAAGAGCCCACTGCGTCAATTGAAACCGCACCAGCGGAGCCAGCCGCGCCGAAATCAGCGCCGCCAGCCGAGCCCGCGGTCAAAAACATTGCCAAAAAGAAAAAAACGGCACCGGTCAAACCCATGGTCAAGGACAGCAGCCTGCGGGTCAATGTCAAAATCCTTGACAACCTGATGACTCTGGCCGGAGAACTGGTATTGACAAGAAACCAGCTTGTGCAGGCTGTTTCTTCCCGGAATCAACAGGGGATTGACACGGTTTCCCAGCGACTGAACATGGTAACCTCGGAGCTGCAGGAATCCATCATGTCCACCCGCATGCAGCCTATCGGCAATATCTTTAATAAATTCAAACGGGTGGTCCGTGATCTCTCAAAATCTCTCTCCAAGAAAATCAACCTGATTATCGAAGGGGAGGAGGTGGAGCTGGATAAAACTATTATCGAGGCGATTGGCGATCCCCTGACCCATCTGGTGCGAAACTCGGTGGACCACGGTATTGAACAACCCGAGACCAGAGTCGTGAACGGTAAGGATGCCCAAGGCCTGCTGCGGCTGTCCGCCTATCATGAAGGCGGCCAAGTCATCATTGCCATTGAAGATGACGGGGCCGGCATCAACACGGAAAAACTCAAGGAAAAAGTCCTGTCTCAGAACCTGATGGAACAGGCCCAGATCGACGCCATGTCGACCAAGGAACTGGCCAAACTGATCTTTATGCCGGGCCTTTCAACCGCAGCCGAAGTGACCGATGTTTCCGGCCGCGGGGTGGGCATGGATGTGGTCAATACCAACCTCACCGAACTCGGCGGCATTATTGATATTGACACGGCAATGGGCAAGGGGACCACGATTACCATCAAGCTGCCCCTGACCCTGGCCATCATCCCTAGTCAGATCATCACTTGCGGCAAGGAACGCTTTGCCATTCCTCAGGTCAACCTGGTTGAACTGGTCCGTATACCGGCGGCCCAGGTCAAGGAGCGGATTGAAAAAATCGGTTCCGCCCTGGTCATGCGGCTGCGGGGTGAACTTCTGCCCCTGATTCGTCTTACTGACGCCCTGGACATTGAGCGGATTTATACTGATCCGCACACTCTTGAAGAAAAGCCGGATCGGCGGACGCAGATCGAGGACCGGCGCGGTGTTTACAGGGAATGGGATGACCAGCTGATTCAAGAAAATGAAGAGAACGGCGAACCGGCGGATGAGAGGCGTCAGAGCAGGGAACGGCGCACAAACCCTGTAAGCGCCTACAACATTGTCGTTCTTTCCGCCGGGGATTTCCATTACGGACTCATTGTCGACCGATTGCTGGATTCGGAGGAGATTGTCGTCAAACCCCTGGGCAGCCATCTCAGAGATTGTAAAGCCTATGCCGGCGCCACCATCCAGGGTGATGGCCGCATTGCCATGATTCTTGATGTTGTGGGATTAAGCAACCTGATGAGCCTGACAACGGTTGCCGAAAAAGTCAAAAACCAATTGCAGGAACATGAAAAAAAGACAAAGGGAGGCGAGGATTCCCAGACCCTGCTTATTGTCCTGAATACGGAAGACGAACAGATGGCCATTCCCCTGGGACTGGTTTCCCGCATTGAAAAAATCAGATCAAGTGATATTGAGATCACCGGCGGCCGGAAAAATATCCAGTACCGGGGCGGCAGTCTGCCGCTGTTCAATGTGGATGAAGTGGCCAATGTGGGCATGCGGGACCAAGAGGCGGAAAGCTGTTATGTCGTTGTGTTTCCGATAGCCGGCAAGGAGGTCGGCATTGTGATGTCCGAGATTGTCGATATTCTTGACACCAATGAAATGGTCGACGACATCACCCATCGCCAGTCAGGCATCCTCGGCTCCATGATCATATTTGACAAAATCACCCTGCTGGTGGATCTCTACGGCGTGGTGACGACCGTTATGCCGGAATGGGCGATGCTGACGACGGCCCATTCTCCGACAGAAGAGGACGGTGGCACAAATATCCTCGTTGTGGAGGATTCAAAATTTTTCATGACCCAGATCACTAATTTTGTTTCCGATGTCGGCTATACGCCATTTCAGGCCGAAGACGGTGTCGAGGCCCTGCGAGTCCTGGAAGAGGAGACGATCCACCTGGTACTTACCGACATTGAAATGCCCAACATGGACGGCCTGGAGTTAACCAGACAAATACGCGCGGACGAGCGCTGGGCTGGATTGCCTGTCATTGCTGTGACCTCGGTGGCCGGTGAAGCGGCGGAGCAAAAAGGACAGGAGGCCGGTGTTGATGAGTACCTGATTAAGCTGGATCGGGAGCAGATCCTGGCTAAACTGAAGAAGTATCTGGGGTGACAAAAGGCTGAAAAATGATACACCGATTCAACAAATGCAACAAAATAATTTAAGGGAAACAAAATGACCCAACAGACCACCCAGACAGAGGATATAAGAGAACTGGCCCTGTTTCAGGTTGATGACATGATCTGCGGTCTTGACACCTCCCTGGTTCAGGAAATCAACAAACAGACCGAAATCACCCCTGTCCATCGAGCCCCTGATTATGTTAGGGGGGTCATGAACCTGCGGGGGGAGATTGCCACTATCATTGATCTCAGAAAAAAATTCAAACTGGAATCCATTAACATTAATAAGAAGATGAAAGTTGTGGTGGTGCGGCAGGGCTCGGAAAATATCGGCCTGCTTGTGGACAGCGTCACCGACGTGATCATGGCCGACAGCCGGGACATTGCACCTCCGCCATCAAATGTGTCAGGGGTGCCCGGAATTTTTTTTGAAGGCATTTACACGATGAAGGAAGATCTTGATGCGGTTCTTAATGTCGACGAGTTGCTGCGGGCAGGGGAGTAGGGCAAGGGGCAAAGGTATAAGGCTGAAGGGAAAAACTCATGCCGGCTTTTAACTAGTTCAACAAATAAAACCAACTCAACCAACAAAACCAATAACATGACTATCAAACTGAAACTCGGAATTGCAATAGGCAGTCTTTCTCTGATCATTATCGGCATGTTCCTTGCCACTTGGCTGACAACATCGGCCGCCAAGGACGCCGGACTGATCATCAATCTGGCCGGCCGTCAACGCATGCTGTCCCAGAAACTGACAAAGGAAGTCCTGGCCCTGGAAATGGAGCGCCTGAAAAACGGCTCTGTTTCTTCAGAACAGATCAATCCTGTCAAAAACACCATGCAGATCTTCAGCATGACCCTTGACGCTCTGCACAATGGCGGAAAAGCGCCGCTCAGCCTGGATCTCAACACGACGGAATACCGGCAATGTACAGCGGCCACAGAGCCTGCGGCAAGTCAGCTTAGCAAGGTGGCATCCCTGTGGCAAACCTTCTCTTCCCACACTGAAGCCCTGCTGACCGGCACCGGAGAACCAGACTCTCATTTAAAGTGGCTGCAGGCCAACAACATCACTCTTCTCAAGGAAATGAACAGCGCTGTAGGGATGATGCAGTTCCAATCCGAACAACTTATCAAAACATTGCTGACCCGGCAGCTCATCGGCATTGCTATCGGCATTTTTTTCATGATTTTTGCCGGATACACGGTCATGCAGGTTCTTAGTCGCCTCCAGAGGGTCAATGCTTTTGCTTCCAAACTGGGGAATGGCGATTTTTCCGCCAGGGCTGGTTTTACAAGCAATGATGAACTTGGCGCCATCGGCAAAAACCTTGATACCACCAGTGAAAATCTGGCAAAAATGATTCAGGAAATCATGGCCGGCTCAAATTCTCTTGCCAGTAATGCGCAAGAACTGACGAAACTATCCGAACAAATGTCCGAAGTCAGCTCTGCTGTCTCGGAAAAATCAGATTCCGTGACCTCGGCCACCACGGAGATGAGCGGCAACATGTCGGAAGTTGCCGCTACCACGGATGAAATGAACGAACAGGTCAGCCAGGTTTCCATATCCAGTCAGGAGGCGGCCCAGAACATCAGCACCATGGCTGCTGCCGCCGAAGAGATGAGCGCCACGGTGGCTGATATTGCCGCCAACACGGAACAGGCCCGAACCGTGACCAACGAGGCCATGGCCAACGTGGAGAACGCCTCGGAACGGGTGGATGAGCTTGGTGGCGCGGCCCGGGAAATCGATCAGATCAGCGACGTCATCGTTGAAATTGCCGAACAGACGAAGCTGCTGGCCTTAAACGCCACCATTGAGGCGGCCCGGGCCGGTGAGGCAGGCAAAGGTTTTGCCGTGGTCGCCAACGAGATTAAAGAACTGGCTGCCCAGACAAACAATGCCGTTATCGAAATCCGTCAGAAGGTGGAGGCTATGCAGAATTCCACTGACAATACAATCCAGGAAATTACGGGAATCAAAAGCGTCATGGATCAGGTCAATGAGATTGTCGTCAATATTGCCGGCGCTGTTGAGGAACAATCCGTTACCACCCAGGATGTTGCCCGAAATATCAGCGAGGCGGTCAGCAGTGTCCAGCTGATGAGCGACAGCGCAGCCGTGGCGGCCAATGGCGTTGAAGATATTGTCGTCACAGTTACCCGGTCGGCGGAGTCGGCAAAATCCATTGCCTTTGACATTGAAGATATCAACCAGTCATCAACAACGGCCAATGTTACGGCCGGACAGGTCAACGAGCTGGCCAGGGAACTCAACAGCCTGGGAGGGAATCTCAAGGAAATGGTGAGCCGTTTTAAATTATAGGTCTGTTCAATGTCGTTACTTATTAAAGGAGTAACTCCTTTTTACTCGTCATTGCGATTCCTTCACATTCAACAACAGGATCCAACATTGGTCAATCTTATTAACTGGAAAAATGAGTACAGTGTGGGTGTCGATGAAATAGATGCTCAACATAAAAAGCTACTGGACATGCTTAACTCTCTGCTTCAGGCAATCGTTGAGAAAAAATCAAAGGAAGGCATGGAAAAGGTGCTTGAAGAAATGATTAACTATGTGGATTTCCATTTTAAAAGTGAAGAAAAATATACGAAACCTCATCCAAATTTTTCAGAACATCGCCTGGAGCATTGGCAATTCGTTAAAACCACCATGGAATTCCAGAAAAAATTCGGCAGGAATGAGAATATCAGCATTCAGGAAATCTTCGAATTTCTTGTTAACTGGCTGACCAATCATATCATAGGCACGGATGTAAGGGATTTTACCTATCTGCGAAAAAATAATCTTTTGAAAGAAACACCATAACGGCTCTGAAAGCAGAAAAAAACCCGTCAACCTGACTACGCCGGCAAAATTATAAATTACGAATTTTCGAGAGCGTAGATATTTCTGACAAAGGGCCTAATCACTTCATTCAAAACTAGAGGCATCAATGAGCAAAACAAAAATACTGGTTTGCGAAGACAACTTTGTCGACCGAAAAATACTCTGCAACTTCCTGCAGCAACACGGAACCGTGGATGTGGCCGCCAACGGGAAGGAAGCCATTGAGGCTTTTATTGCTGGTTTTACAGAAAAAAATCCCTATTGCCTGGTCCTGCTGGATATCAACATGCCGGCGATGAATGGTCACGAGGTTCTGAAGGCCATCCGGAATTTGGAACACGAGGTAGGGGCCGTCTCAAGCAGTCATGCCGTTGTGATCATGACAACATCGGCGGAAGATCCCGCCACCATCCTCAGATCATTCAAGGAGCAATGCGACGGCTACATCAAGAAGCCCGTGACAAAAGAAAAACTCAAGGCAGAACTGGCGCAACATAAATGTTGCAAAAAACATTTAGTTTAGTTGCTTTGATTTGTCTTGTCAGTCTCATTGGTTTTACTGGTCGACAAATCGGACCAATGAGACCAACCAGACCAACTAGACCAACTGATCAATGGCCGCCCGCAAATCTTCTGCGGTAAACGGTTTAGTGAGGATCTGATTCACACCAACTTCATATGCCTCATCAAAATCCGGATTTTCGCTTTGGGTGGTGACCATAATAATGGGCAAATCCTCTTTGGAATAGAGTGCCCGGATATTCCTGGTCAATTCGACACCGCTGATATTCGGCATATTCAAATCCGTAAAAATCAGATCCGGCTTCTTTTTCTTCACCTGTTCAATAGCCGAGGCCGGAAACTCAAAAAGCTGGGGCTCAACACCGATTTCAAACAGCACATTTTTGTATATCGACAGGATCATACGTGAATCGTCCACGGCGTAAACTAACTGTTTTGTTTCCTCGGTCGTTTCACCCTGGCCGAGGCGGTTCGCCAGTTCGGGATAGCCCCGTTCCCTGAATAATTTTTCAAATTGATGCCTGAGATCCGGATGAGCCCTGGCAATCAAGAAATCAACCGCCAGATCCTGAAATTTCGCCAGGTCCACCACCAGCAGCACGACCTTATAGGCCTCGACGTTCAAAAAGGCTGACACCACCCGCTCCGCCTCACTCCCGCCTGTCTGAACCATATTCCGAATCCCGGCAATCAAGATATCCGTACAGTTTCTTTCAATGGCCTTGGCCGTGGCGATGCGGACATGATCTTCGGTATCGGTCAATCCGTCTGCCAGGACATAGGCCCCTTTTTCCAGGGGCATCATGCCCAGGGCTTCATAGGCGGCAAAACGGACATTGGCATTTTTAGGTTCATCATGGAGGAGATTGCGAATAGCGCGAACAGCGCTGTCATCACCGATAAAACCAAGAGTATTCAGGCTCAGCACCTGAAAATCAGGATCAGGATCACTCAGATTCGCGGTCAGGGTGGGAATCGCTTTGGCGCCTATTGCAGTCAGTCTGCTTCGGGCATGGTTGCGGATATGGGCATAGGGAGAACGGAGCGCATCAGACAAGGCATCAAGGGCCAGCTGATCCTGGAGTTCGGCAAAACCGTCAAGAATGAGCAGATCAAGGTCACTGTCGGTTCCCATCCGCTCGGAAAGACACTGGACGGATTCAGGACGATCAATATTTGACAAGGCCTGGATAGCAGCCACCACCAGTTCCCGATTGCCTGAATAAAGATAATCACTGATTGTTGAAATCGATTCAGGACTGCCGATGGCGCCTAAGGCTGTCAGGATGGCGCGAAGAAGCTCAAGATCCCTTGATTTGTCAAGGGTATTCAGCAAAATAGGAACCGCCTTTTTCAATTCCATCTCACCGACGATTTCCACAAGAATCCGTTTGCTGAAATCCCCGCCGTCTTTCAACAGATGAAGAAGGTGTGCCGGCTTGTCCAGGCTGCTCTTCAAAAGAAATGAGCGAATAACAAGTGAAGGAACCGCATATTCTTTTCCGGAAGCAAGAGAGGCCAGCAGAGACACGGCAGTATCCGTATCCGAACGGCTTAACTCGGTCAATGCCTGGTTTTGCCATTTGCCGTCAAGAGCGGCAAAACCGTCCACCAGCAATCTTCCCTTGATCATGTCATCACTGGCAAGAACATGCTGCAACTCATCCAGAAAATAACTTCCATTGTTTTGCATTATTGTTTGACCTGATAAAATGCCGATTGATGATACTCGCGCCGCTCAAAGAGATCACTGACCCCGTACAGCGATTCCGTGGAGCCGATCACCAGAATTCCACCGGGATTAAGCTGGGCCGCGATACGGTTAAAGAGACTTTTCCTGTCTTCCATGCTGAAATAGATCGCCACATTACGACAGAAAATGATATCAAATTTTCCCAGGCCGGTGAAAGGCTGCATGAGATTCTGTTTTCTGAAAAAGGCCATGGCCCTGAGTTCGTCCTTGACCTGCCAGTTGGTTTTGTTCTGGAAAAAATATTTCTTCAATGAAGTCTGCGGCATGCCGCGGCCGATTTCAAACTGGGAATAATTCCCCCGGCTGCATTGAACAATGGCTGAATCCGAAATGTCCGTGCCGACAATTTTGATCCGGTATTTGGCGATATTTGTCCTCAGCAACTCATGGAGGCAGATGGCAATGGAATAGGCCTCCTGGCCGGTGGAACTGGCCGAACTCCATATATTGATATTTTTGCTAAGCGGAGCCTTTTCCAGCCGGTCAAACAGATCGGGTAAAATCTTGAATTTCAGGAGGTCAAAGGGTTTCGTGTCCCGGAAGAAAGAAGTCTCATTGGTGCTCATGGCATCAATGAGTTGATTGATCAACGCTTTTGTCCGGTCTTGGGTGACCCGGTTGTAGAGATCCTGAAAACTCCCGCAGCCAAGCTCTGTGATAAGCGGCGTCAGCCTGCTTTCCAGCAGATACGCTTTGCTTTGGTCAAGGACAATGCCGCTTTGCTTATAAACAAGCGCGGCGATGAGTTGAAGTTCCCTGGGGCTGATCTTCACTACTTCACCATCCTGACGATTTCCGGCGCAATCCGTGCCAGTGGCAGAACAACATCAGTCACTTCGGCCTTGGACGCCTCCATGGGCATGCCATAGACCACACAAGTCGCTTCATCCTGGCCAATGACTCTGGCACCGCGCCGTTTCATGAGGCGCAGGCCCAGAACTCCGTCCGAACCCATGCCGGTCATAATCACGCCCAGAGCCCGGTTGTCGTAGAGTTTTGAGACCGAACGAAACAGATAGTCGGCGGCGGGCCGACAATGATTTTCCGGCGGGTCATCCGTCAAGTCGACAGCTATGCCGCCGGCCCGGCGCGTGAGCTTCATCTGCTTGCCGCCGGGAGCAATATAGACGCAGCCGGCTTGAATCAATTCATCCTGTTCCGCCTCCTTGACGTGGACCGCGCTTTTCTTGTCAAGAGAATCGGCCAGGGCCTTGGTAAAGACCGGCGGCATGTGCTGGACAATCACCACGGGCGTTCGCAAGGTTTTGGGAAGGAGAGGAATCATGACTGCCAGGGCATTGGGACCACCGGTGGAAATTCCCACGGCCACGATGTCAATGCGTCCTGCCGGTTTTAGCGGAACGGCAGGGGATGGAGATGGAACAGCCACCGGTTGTTTTTTTGGGAGTGGAGTTGAAGGTGCCTTGCGCAGCGTCCGGGACAAAATCCTCCGGGTCGTTACCGACTGAATCACGGGTTTAAGCTGTTTGAGGAGGGCCTCCCTGTTCTGCTCCAGTGAACCACCGGAAGGCTTGGCAATAAAGTCATAGGCACCCAGTTCCAGGGCTTCCATGGTAACTGCGGCGCCGGCGCTGGTATGGGCGCTTACCATAATCACCGCCACATCGGATTTTTTCTTTTTTAATTCCCGCAAAGTCTGCAGACCGTCCATGACCGGCATCTCAAAATCCAGGGTCATGAGATCCGGCCGCAACTGCTCAATCTTGTTCAGGCCAATTCTGCCATTGCCGGCCGAACCGACAACCTCCACGTTGGGAATCCGGGCGAGAACATCCGTCAGCACCTTTCGATAAAGCACTGTATCATCCACCACCAGAACTCGGATTTTTTTCCCAACCATTTTGATTTTCCTTCAGATTACTATTGATGATCTCGTAAAAAATATTTTTCCAAGGCAGAGACGCAGAGAAAGGCAAGAAAGTTTTTTTCATTTTCTTCACTGAAACAGTCTTTTTCCCTCTGCGAATTTTCGTGTCCTCTGCGCCTCTGCGTTTATTTACACTTTTGATTCGCCTCCGTTATTTCGACCCAAATAAGCTTCAGTTCAACCACTCCGTTTCTGCAAAATTTCATTCAGCTTGTCCCTAATAATAGGCTTGGTCAGAAAACCGTTCATGCCGCTGTCATAACATTTCTGCTCATCCTCTTTTCGGGCATGGGCGGTGAGTCCGACAATCTCAACAGGATCAATACCCGCCAGCCCGACATACTCGATCCGGGCAGAGGTTGCCTCAATCTCCCGGATTTTTCGGGTGGCTTCATGGCCATCCATTTTCGGCATCTGCACATCCATCAGGATCAGATCAAATTGAAATTCCTTCAGCTTGTCAAGGGCCTGAAGCCCGTCGCCGGCAACATCAACCTCACAGCCCTGCCTTTTGACCAACAGGGTCGCAAGCTTTTGGTTCACCGGATTATCCTCGACAACCAGAACCCGGAGTTTTCTTTTCACCTCATCGGTGGCTTTCGCTGTCGTGGTTTTCGGTTTCACGGCGGTTTCCTTTTTCTCAACCGCCTCCGGCAGTGAAATGATAAAAAAGAAGGTGCTGCCTTTGCCCACCGCGCTTTCAATCTGAACCTCCCCCTGCATCAACTCCACGAGCTGGCAGGAGATGGATAACCCCAATCCCGTGCCGCCGTATTTCCTGGTGGTTGAACCGTCGGCCTGGGTAAATTTCTCGAAAATAGCGGCCTGCCGTTCCGGTGGGATGCCTATGCCGCTGTCACGGACGGCAAAACGGATGGCGCTTCGATCTCCTTCCTGCCTGACAAAATCAGCTAGAACCTCAACGGTACCGTCCTTGGTAAATTTCATGGCATTCCCGGTCAGGTTGATCAACACCTGGCGCAAACGGTTTTCATCCCCCATAAACCTGACCGGCAGTTTTTTGTCCTGGACAAACGTCACCTTATTATTCTTATCCAGGGCCTGGGAACGGAACATATCCGTAACATTTTTCAAGAGAGCATGTAATTCAAAGGGAATCTCTTCAAGATCAAGCTTGCCGGCTTCAATTTTAGCCAGATCAAGTATATCATTGATAAGCACCAGGAGACTTGAAGATGACTTGCGGATGGTCTCGACAAAATCCGCCTGCTCTTCATCGAGACTTGATTCGGCCAGCAGGCCGGAAAAGCCGATAATGGCATTCATAGGTGTGCGGAGTTCATGACTCATGTTAGCCAGAAACTCTCCCTTCATACGGCTGGCCTCCTCCAACCGGACATTGGCTTCACGAAGTTCCATGGTCTGCCGGGTGATCTCGCTTTCAAGCTCTCTGGCATATTCTTTTTCTTTTTCCTGAATACGCTTGTACTGTTCATAATTTTCATCAATCAACCTCTGGTGCTGTTGCCCCAATCCCTTGATGTGGCGCTGAAGCTGCCTGTTTTCAATCACTGTTTCCTGATTGATCCGGTTCAGCAGGGCCAGCTGAATCGTGTTCAGGAAACAGTCCCGTCTGAAGGAATCAGTCAGCAGATTCTCCCTCACTTGCGGCAATTGAAAGAGAAGGGTTGCATCACCTCCGGGCAGCCTGTAACCGTAAAGCCGTTGCCCATCCCTTTCAAAACCGACCAAGGTATGCTCCCGGAGAGCATCGGCAAGGAGCTGCCTGCGAGTGTCGGGCTCAATATCAAATTTTTCAGGCAGGCTGCAGATCCTTCCGCGGTCATCACAGAGCTGAAAGAAACCTTCCGGGATCAATGCCTCCAGAGGCTCAAGAATAACACGCAGTTCCATGAGGTCGTCAGCCAAATCATCAAATATTTCGTCAATCTGTTTGTCAAACATAAGTCAGGCTATTTTCTTAAATTTTCGTAACTATTCAGGAGCACCCCATCTTGGCCCATTTCGGAGTCTACGCTTACCTGGCCTTCTCGAATAGCACAAGTATGCTTCGAAGCCCCAAATGAACCAATATGGAGTACTCCTGAATAGTTACAGAACAGTGGTTAGGCCAACTTGGTGGCCCACCTGAATAGTTACAAATTTTCACTTCTTTCAAAATAAGGATCGATTAGGCCGCTGGATCATAAAGCTCTTTTGCCTTTTCCATTTCTTCGGGCAGAGCCTTAACCAAAATTTTATATTCGGACATCATTTTTTTGATGTGGGGCACAAGATAGGACGGAAGAGAAATTTGATAACCCGGCAGTGGGCCATATTTCATTTTACAGGAAAGATATTCGGCAATATGAAGAATGCTTGTGATACTAGGAATTGGGAATTCTTTCGTACTGCCACTATGATGTTTTACGGCAAGAAGAACTTCCTCGGAAAGTTTCCATTCTCTGCAAAGCAACCCGCCAATCTTAGGGTGATTGGTGCCAATGACTGCATCTTCACATTCCACCAGGGACTTGCCGCCTTGATTAACCATAGTGCAAACCTGACGAAGCTCTTCGCCGACAAGTTGATCCTCGACAATCAGGCCAATATCATGAATGATACCGGCCAGGAAAATATCCTCATCGTCCAAAGCGAATATACGCTGGCCAATCATCCGGGCCAGGATGGCGACCGTAGCGGAATGCATCCACAATGTTTGCCGGGAAAATCCCTGATCTTCACTTTTATTGTTATACAAGTCGCGAATGGCTTCTACAGCCACCAGGTTCCGCAGATTTTTCATGCCGATAAAGACCACAGCCTTGGCTATGGAATCCACCTTGTTGGCCAGTCCGAAAAAAGGGCTGTTGACCAGCTTGAGTAGCCGCACGACCAGGATCGGATCAAGCTTAATCACCTCTTCGAAATCCTGCATTGTGGTTGATTCGGAGCTGATCATTTTCGTCAGCCGGATCGCCACATGGGGCAGTGTTTTCATATCATTAAACTGATTGACTAATTTCCTGGCAGAAGGCATGACTGTTTTACGACTCCTTGTTTAAAAGGTATAAGGCTGAAGGACGATAAGCGAGCCAACGAGACATCCGATAAGCGA
>JAGHCC010000232.1 GCA_021160685.1 Desulfobulbaceae bacterium
AAATAAGTCCGTCAGCCTTGTAAGTCGTGATATATTCCCGGTCGGCCCAGGTGATAAGCCGAACTAACCTGTCCAAAATTCCCCGACTTACGACAACATCATTTAAGGCAAATCTCCAGTCTGATTTCTTCCCGCCGGAATGGATACGGGCTTTCAGCATCATCCTGTCTTCAATCGCGGCGGAACCACCCAGAAGCGTTTCCAGAACATTATAGCGTTCCTTGATGGCCACCTCGGTCAGAAACCCCAAACTGCCGAGATTGATACCGACAACAGGTATCTGATAGCAGGAGGCCTGCTCGGCCACATGCAGCAGGGTGCCGTCTCCGCCAAGAATCACAACCAGATCCATTTCTTCACTGATCGAATCAAAAACAGTGGTGACGGATCTTTCAGCAAACCAGTCCGCAAGCTCAACGCCCAGCCGTCCAGCCTCTTCCAGTCCCCTTTTTTTTATTATGCCAACGTGTCTGATCAACATTCCAGTTCTTTTTGAGCGAGCCCTTACTTAGGTTAACTTGCCAAGTTCACGTGAACGTTTGGTTGCAGCTTCAACCGCATCCATAATCATGCCTTGAAAACCACCTTTTTCCAGCTTGTGCAGACCGGCAATTGTTGTACCGCCCGGTGAAGTCACCATGGCCCGCAACACAGCAGGATGTTCCCCGGATTCCATGGCCAGCTTCACCGATCCGTAAATCGTCTGCAAAACGAGTATTTCCGCCTCATTTCTCGGCAGGCCCACCTTGACCCCCGCATCTATCATCGCTTCGATAAAGGAAAATACATATGCCGGGCCACTGCCGCTTAAGCCGGTTACGGCATCCAGGGACGATTCGGCCATCACCACGGTTTTACCCACGGCATCAAAAATCTTTGCAGCCTGATCCAGATCCTCTCCGGTTGCCTTTTTTCCCGGACTTAACGCGGAAGCGCCGGCCAGAACCAAAGCCGGAGTATTCGGCATAACCCGAATGACCCGGCAACCACTACCGGGAAGAGCGGCTTCAATAAATGAAAGCGGAATACCTGCGGCGATTGAAATAAGCAGGTGATCCCCCGTCACATTCTCTCCGATCTCATCCAAAACCAGAGCCATGATCTGGGGCTTCACCGCCAGTATGATTATTTGCGCGGCCAGAACCGGATCACTCTTATCAAAAACATTAACCCCGTAGGTATCGTGGAGAAATTCACGCCTTTTTTTGTCGGGATCAACCACATAAAGCTGTTCCCCTCCGGTCAGGCCAGACTGAATAATCCCTTTTATCAAGGCTTCCGCCATCCGTCCGCCACCAATAAAACCTATTTTTTCTTTCATTCTTATTAAAACCCTATATTTACAATTGACTTTCAATCATCAGGCAATACTCCATAGTCATCAAGCTAACGATAAATAACGTTAAGAGCGGGATAGATCTGCCGTAGAAGCCCGCCCTGCGGGCGATTGACGGCAAGAGCTCAAGGCCAACGCATTATCGCCCGCAGGGCAGCTCCTACAGAAGACGAATAGCCCTCAACCTACGGCCTAACCACCCTGAATTGTTACTCATCACCCAAATAAAAAAACCCACTGAACAATCTATTCAGTGGGTTTTTATGTAACTGTTTGACTGAAAAAAATCAAGCTGAACAGGGGACTGCTCCGTTCACTGGATTTCGGGTCGGCATCAAAAACGGTAAAATCTTGTTACCGGTTGCCTTTCTTGACTTCACCACGCGTTTCAGTACGGCTTTCTGGTCACTTTTCTCTAATGTGACAAACTCCCAGCAATCCGGGTGCGCCGCAATCTCTTTCATTAACTCAAAATGCTGGGCGTGGCCGGATTTTCTGGCAATAACGTGACCCTGAAGAGGACAACCAAGCAGAGCCAGATCGCCAAGCAGATCAAGGACCTTATGGCGAACAAATTCATCGGTAAAACGAAGACCACCGTCATTTAAAACACCGTTACTGTCGACAACAATGGCATTCTCCAGCGATCCGCCGAGTGCCAGACCATTTGCCCGCAGTTTTTCAACCTCATCCAGAAAACCGAATGTCCTGGCCGAGGCAATCTCCTTGATGAATTTTTCCGGTGAAACTTCAATTGTATATGACTGGTTCTGAATAAGAGAGTGATCAAAATCAATCTCACAGGTTAATTTCAAACCGTCATGGGGCAAAATACGAATTTCCTTATCACCATTTTTACAAGAAATTTCTTTGGTGATTTTGATCACTCTTTTCCCGGCCTTCTGCTGCCGACGTTCAACTTTACTCAACATACGCACAAAGGGCCCGGCGCTTCCGTCCATAATCGGCACCTCGTCACTATCGAGTTCAATGACCGCATTATCAATTCCAAGACCATACAGAGCCGCCATAAGATGCTCCGTGGTCGAAATGCGAACATTATCATCATTTGAAATCGTCGTGGCCAGAAAAGTATCAACAATCCGGTCCATGGAGGCAGGGATCGTAACCTTGCAATCAAGATCGGAACGGACAAAACAAATGCCGCTGTTCAACTTTGCGGGTTTAATGGCAAGCTTCACCCGTTTTCCGGAATGGAGCCCTACCCCGGCAAAGCTTACTTTTTTATTGATTGTATATTGACAGGTTTCCATAAAAATTATTTCCTTATCATCAACACTGATAATGGTGTATTTCTTGTCTTCAAAATTGACAACAGACTACTTTAGAAAATAATTAATTGCAAAAAACGAACCACGCCCGAATACATTTTATTACAAATAACGAAAAACAACGAATAAACAACAAAATAAAATAAAAACTTAAACTTGAGTACTAACAAGACAAACAAAGAAAAGAGTGTGGTAAAAAAGTCACACTGCGTCTTTTTTTCTTAAGAAAATCAGTTATCTGAGCTGATCTTGTCCAGAACAAATTGATCAAAATCCTCCCCCATCCTGACTTCCATCCTCAGTGCCAAAACTGGAAAATCTCCTGTCATTGTTTTCATTTTTACAAAATCCTTTTCCGTCGTAATCAATGCATTTCCACCAGCGGCAACCGCTTTTTTTACCAGAGAATCGACCCTGCTCCTTGAATAATGCTGGTGGTCCTTGAAGGCTTGAAATCCTGCCTGTCTAAAACCCTGGTCAGCCAGGGTCTGCTGAAACGAATCCGGATAGGCCAGGCCGCAAAACCCGAAAAAGACAAAGTTCCCCTGATCAAGATCAATTTCTTTGCCGTCCGGATTTACGAGACAAAGAGGACAATATTTCCCCAAAAAAACAGGTAGATCCGGAAATTTTTTATTCAGGGCATTTTTGTAGGCATCAACTCGTTTGCGGTTTTGCTCATCGACACAGGTGATGACAAAGGCATCGGCACGGTTCAGGGCGGAAAGGGGCTCCCTCATATCACC
>JAGHCC010000024.1 GCA_021160685.1 Desulfobulbaceae bacterium
CCCTGAGCGTGGCCCAGGCCGTGGGTGAGACCGCCATCAGAGAAGACGTCGGCAGCTTGTGCGCTTTCTCCGATTTTCAACACAATAATGACCCGGAACGGTTGCGGGATCTGATCTGCAATATGCGCTGGCGGCCGGAGTATTTGCCTGTTATCAGAATGAGAGGAAGTAACTTCTCCATCAGCGAACAATTACTGTAATTTCACAATTTTCGCTGCTCTATGCGCATCCTGCCGAGAAGCAAGAAAACCGGAAAGGGCCTTGCCGAACGACGTTTTTTTAATACTTTCAGCATAACCACAAAAATTACATGCTGTATCGATGTTTCCAGCGGCAAGGGCATAAACTGCCCGATGCAACGATTTTTTCACCTGCTCCTCAAGTTGAATCAGGCTGAAAAGATCGGATTTGCAGCGGCGGCAGACCGGCTTACCGGAAAAGCGGGCTCGGCAGACAGGACAACGTTTCATTTTATTATAAAACCCAGTTAGCGGTTGGTTACGAATCAAGATAGAAAACTATTTCGGATAATTCATCTGTTGCTTCCGCAAGACTATTTTTATCACCCGCCTTCATGGCGTCGTTGATCTGCTCGATCAGGTCAACCAGATCCTCTTTGTCTTCCACGGATGCTTGAGCCATAAGACGTTCGGCCTTTTCAACCAGGGCCATGGCCTTGACATTTTCAACATTACCGGACTTGTTGACTGAATCCGCTTGAGGAGCCTCATCCTCTTCGCCAAATAAATCGACAATTTTCCCTCTGGCTGTTTCCATGTTTTCCTTGTCGAAGCGGGAAATAGCATTATCGATGGAGATATCTTTTGCCAGACCGGTTTTTTTCTCCATGGCGCTGACATGAAGAATGCCATCCTTGTCAAGCTCAAAGGTAGTGATTATTTCGTTACCGGCCGGTACTTTTGAAAGGCCTTTGATGGTGAATTTACCGAGTTCAATGTTTTGTTTGGCATCATTATTTTCGCCCTGATAGGCACACACCTCAACCACTTCCTGGTTATCAAATGGGGTAAAAAACACCTCGCTTTTTCGTACTGGAATAGGCGTATTCTTTTTTATAATAGGCACAAACATAAAGGGATATGGCATTCCATCGTCAAGTTCACCAAGGGCGCTGGTGCCGAAAGTATAGGGGGTAATATCCACCAGCACGGCCGACACCTCTTCTCCGGCAATCATCCCTGCCTGGATTGCAGCGCCGTCGGCCACACACAGATCAGGGTCAATTTCACTTCTGGGCTGCACGGCAAATTCCTCTTCAAGTCGTCTCCCCACCAAGGGAGTTCTGGTGGAACCGCCCACCAGCAGAATTTCGTCAATGTCAGAAACAGTCAGACCGGCGCTCTTTAAGGCAATATGAATGGCCTCCATGGTTTCGTCAATAAATGGATCAATCATCTCCTCATATTCATCCCGGCTGAGCTCCAGAGAAAAATGGAAGGGAACTCCTTTTTTCTCCAGAAGAAATTCCTCCTTGATCGAAGCAAAGGGATTATCCGAAAGGATCAATTTGGCGACCTCTGACGCCCGCTCGATACGGGCCGCAGCCTCAGGCGGAATATCAATGTTGCCGTGTTCTTCTTTTAAAGCCCGGCGAATATGGTCGACGATCTTCTGGTCAAAATCGTCCCCGCCCAGATGATTATTCCCATGACTGGCCATAACTTCGATCACGCCTTCTTCAATCTGCACCACGGACACGTCAAATGTACCGCCGCCCAGATCATAAACCATAATCCGTTTACCGCCTTGGTGATTATACTCATAGGCCAGGGCGGCTGCGGTAGGTTCATTGATCATCTTGACCACTTCCAGACCGGCAATCTCTCCAGCCTCACGGGTGGCTTGACGCTGCCCATCGGAAAAATAGGCCGGCACTGTAATAACGGCCTTGCTTATTTTTTCGCCAAGATGATTTTCAGCGATTTTTTTCAAGGTTTTCAGGATAATTGCCGAGATCTCCTGGGGAGCATATTCCTGTCCCGCCATGAAAATTTTGTCACTGCCGCCCATCGATCTTTTGATTGATTTAACTGTTCGCTCCGGATAGACCGTATACTGGTTGCGGGCCGCTTCACCGACAAGTAATTTTCCCTCACTATCCAGACCTACATAAGAAGGCAAAATGACACTACCATCACTGCTGATCATTGTTGCCTGACCATTATTGATGATTGCCACCTCTGAATTGGTGGTTCCCAAGTCAATACCGATAATTTTTTCAGTCATTATGTTCACATTTATTGATTCGTATTTCTGTTAACCTTTACTTCAGCCAACCGTAGCACTTCACCTTCCCACATAAACCCCTTACGTAGTTCGGCGCTTACCACCCCGTCCGCCAATCGTGAATCAGTGTCAGAGGCAACCGCCCGCATGGTCAGAGGATCAAAATTCCGGTCAAGTGTCTTTATGGGTTTGATTCGACAATCGGCCAGCAGGTCGTTGAGCCTGTGCAGGGTCATCTCCTGTCCATCCCGCATGGCCGAGATGATTTCCGTTTCCTTGCGGCAAAAGCGCGACAAAAATGAAGACTTGCTGTTTTTACCTGACTGCTGAGCAGCCGCAAGGCGATCATAAACATCAAGAAGGCCGGTGAATACCGGATGCAAAAGTGATCTCTCCAATTCCCTGGTCCCATGCCTTTCATTTTGTTCAAGACGTTCGGTTATGGCCCGGTTACTTTTTTCGATGAAGGTCACGGCATGGCGAAATTCATCAAGCCCCTTTTTCACTTGGCGGGATTCGATTTTTACCTCATTTTTCAGGGCGGTCAGTTCGCTGTAAAACGAAAAGAGATCCAGGCGCTTGCGGCCTTGCAGTTCTTCAGGGGATTGGTCAAGATAGCGGCGAAACTGTTTGACAAGCTCTTCTTTGTCTTTTTCAATCATGGACTATGCCGCCTGCAGTAAACATTTTGTTGACGGATTCCGCCAATAATTTTCGTAGCTGTTTTTCCGTGGGGCGGCCGGGTTTTGCCCTTGCCGTAATATCTGCCGCCAGTTCATTCA
>JAGHCC010000434.1 GCA_021160685.1 Desulfobulbaceae bacterium
GCCAAAGCCGGTACCATCTTTTCCTATGCCCATTTTCGCAGTGAGGTGGAAACGCTTCCACTGATTCGGCAGGCCCTGGCCAGACAGATGCGGGTTACAGTACCCCTGACCCTGGTTGCGGAATCCAGGCTTGAGGCCTATGAAATCCAGGATCCGGCAAAGGAACTTAAGCCGGGCTACTGCCGGATTCCTGAACCGGATCCCGGCCAGGCAAAACAAATTGATCCCGCTGAAATCGAAGTTGTTTTACTGCCCGGCAGCGTCTTTGATCTCTGCGGCGGGCGTCTTGGTTATGGCGGCGGCTATTATGACCGGTTCCTGGACCGGGAGGCTCCCCGTGCCCTGCGTATCGGTCTTGCCTTTGAGCTTCAGGTTGTTGATACAGTGCCGCTGCTGGCCCATGATGAACGAGTCCATTTCCTGGTGACGGAAGAACGAATTGTAATGACTTCCAAGGTGGACAGGCTGAAGGCTGAAGGATATTAGGAAAACAGGAGATCGTAAATGCGCAAAACAGCAATATTTAAGGACAATCTCTTTATGGAGCATGATCCCGGCTATGATCATGTTGAATCGCCGGACCGTCTCCGGGTGATTTATGAGATGCTGGAAAAGCCGGAATTGCAGAAATTGTTTGTCTTTCCTGGAGCTCATCCTGCCTCCCACGATATTCTTGAAATGAACCATACACCGGAACTGGTTGCAAGAAGCGCCTCCACTGCGGGCAAATCCTTTGACATGCTCGATCAGGACACAAGGACATCAGCAAAGTCCTATGATGCCGCCTGTCTGGCTGCCGGTTCGCTGGTTGAAGGAGTGCGGATGCTCGTTGCCGGCGAGGCGGATAACGCTTTTGCCCTGGTCCGTCCGCCCGGACATCATGCGGAAAAAAAACAGGCCATGGGATTTTGCCTTTTTAACAATATTGCAATTGGCGCCCATTATGCCATTGAGCATCTGGGTCTGAAGCGGGTGCTGATTGTCGACTGGGATTTGCATCACGGCAATGGCACCCAGCATAGTTTTTACGATACGGACAAGGTTCTTTATTTTTCCACCCACCAGTATCCTTATTATCCCGGCAGTGGCGCAGCAAGCGAGATCGGCGTCGGAGCCGGTGAGGGCTTTACGGTGAATGTCCCCCTTCCCGGCGGTATGGCGGATGGTCAATATGCCAGGATCTTCAATGAAATTCTCACCCCCGTTGCCAGACAGTATCAACCGGATATCATACTGGTTTCGGCCGGATTCGATATTGCCATGGGTGATCCCCTGGGCAGCATGAACATCACGTCGGAAGGCTTTGCCTATATGGCTCATGTTCTGCTTGGACTTGCGGATGAACTTTGCAACGGCCGGCTCTTGTTGACCCTTGAGGGAGGCTACAATCTTCAGAATCAGTTAAATGGCGTGCTTGCCGTTCTCGCAGTTCTGGTGGGCCGTGATTTTCTGAAACAGGAGACTCTTGATCTCCTGACAAACAGTGATACGCCACTGACTGTCATTGATCAGGTCCAGGATGTTCTGCGGGATTATTGGAAGTTTGAAGCGTAATTTCTCAATCAGTGGTGGCAATCTAAAAACAAATCCCCCTCAATCCCCCTTTGCTAAAGGGGGAGATTGTCAGAACTCCACCACTTATTGAGAAATTACTTTGAAGCTGCCTGACTGGTTAGGCAAACTCTAAAAAACAACTCAAATCCAAAAAAATTACGGAAGGAACTGGAAATGCAAATTTCACAAGAAGAAATTCTCCAGGTTGCCAAACTGGCCCGGCTGGAAGTGCGCGGGGATGAACTGAAAAACATGACGGAGCAACTGGACCGCATCCTCAGCTATATTGCCAAATTGAACGAGCTGAATACGGACGGCGTTACGCCGACAACCCATGCCATTAGCATTCACAATGCCTTTCGTGAAGATACAACCCAAGACTCCCTGCCCCGGCAGGAGGCCCTGGTCAACGCACCTGAACAGAACGGTGAATTCTTTGTCGTTCCCAAGGTGATTTAACCATGAAATTATACGAACTGACCATCCATAAACTGCAGGAAATGCTTGCTGGCCGTGAGAT
This sequence comes from Desulfobulbaceae bacterium, assembly GCA_021160685.1. Classification (GTDB taxonomy): domain Bacteria; phylum Desulfobacterota; class Desulfobulbia; order Desulfobulbales; family SURF-16; genus JAGHCC01. Next base: position 2,075 of record JAGHCC010000434.1, read on the forward strand.
CTCTGCTGTTGAGCTGACCCGCTCTGTTTTAGACCGCATTGAGAAGACCGAGTTGAAGGTGAATGCCTATCTTACACTGGAGGCGGACAAGGCACTTGAGCAGGCTGAAGCGGCTGACAAAAAACTTACGGAAAAACAGGCCGGCCCCCTCTGCGGTATCCCGCTTGCCATCAAAGATGTGATGTGTACCCGGGGGACGCGCACGACGGCGGGTTCAAAGATTCTTGAATCCTTTGTGCCGCCCTATGACGCCACTGTCATTGAAAAGCTTCGTTCCCAAGGAGCAGTTCTTGTCGGTAAGGTGAGCATGGACGAGTTTGCCATGGGCTCAGCCAATGAAAACTGTGCCTACGGAGTACCGCATAATCCATGGAATCTTGACCATATCTGCGGCGGTTCCAGCGGCGGTTCCGCTGCCTCGGTCGCTGCGGCGGAATGTATCGCCTCTCTGGGATCGGATACCGGTGGTTCAATCAGACAACCAGGCTCCCATTGCGGGGTTGTCGGCCTGAAACCAACCTATGGCAGGGTTTCCCGTTTCGGCCTGCTGGCCTTTGCCTCGTCTCTGGATCAGATTGGGCCGCTGACAAAAGA
>JAGHCC010000336.1 GCA_021160685.1 Desulfobulbaceae bacterium
ATCCAGGATGACGGCGAAGGGGTGGCAACGGGAAAAATTCGTAGCAAAGCGGTGGAGCGGGGTCTGATCACGGATAACGATCATCTCACGGATCAGGAGGTGAATAATTTGATTTTTCTACCCGGTTTTTCGACGGTAGATAAAATCACGGATGTTTCCGGCCGGGGCGTCGGCATGGATGTGGTGAAAAAGGGCGTGGAGAAATTGCGGGGGACGGTGGAGCTGAACTCCACTCCCGGCGAGGGGTCCCAGTTCTTGATCCGGCTACCGTTGACGCTGGCCATCATTGACGGAATTATTGTTCGGATCGGTTCGGAACGCTATATCATCCCCACGGTTGCCATCCAGGAGTCTCTCCGGCCGATGCAGGAGAATTATAATACGGTTCATGGCCGGGGAGAGGCGCTTTTGATCAGGGATCAACTGGTGCCGATCATCCGTCTGAACCGGTTGTTTGGCGTTGCCTCAGATAGCAGTGATCCCTGTGAGGGAATTGTCGTGGTCGTTGAGAATGAAGGCCGCCAGCGGGCTTTACTTGTGGATGAACTTCTTGGCAAGCAGGAGGTCGTTATCAAGAGCCTTGGCGGTTACATGAAGGATATTAAAGGGCTTGCCGGCGGAACGATTCTGGCTGATGGCCGCGTGGGCCTGATTCTGGATTTGTCCGGTATTATTAGTGCTAGTGAAGAGATGGGAATGACGGATTCTCCCGACAAAATGGGATATTAATGGTAAATATTCGGCTTAATGAAAAATTTTTACTAAAACCATCGAAATGTAAATATTTGGCCAGTGCCCTGGTCGTGCAGATAAGCGCAGACTTCGAGCAGGCTGGCGATGACACCGCTTCGCTGTTATAATAGTCTTATGTGAGTCAGCCTGATCGTGCGAAGAGGTAAGCGAAGACTCCGTGGGGTGCTGGCCGAATATTTATGATTAATGAGGGTGATCATGGAAGCGGTAGAAGTGACTGAAAATATTGAAGGCGTTGGTAGAATGAAAGATCTGGAGGGAAAATACCTAACCTTTGCTCTTGGTAGCGAAGAGTATGGCGTGGGGATATTACAGGTTCGTGAGATTATCGGTCTGATGGAGATCACAGCGGTTCCCCAGACTGCATCTTATGTTAAGGGCGTAATCAACCTGCGCGGTCAGATTATTCCTATTCTCGAATTGCGGACTAAATTCGGCATGGAACATCAGCAGTATGATGACAGGACCTGTATTATTGTTGTGGAGGTCCAGCAGGACACGGGATCCGTGCAGGTCGGTATGCTGGTTGATTCGGTTTCGGAAGTTCTCAATATTCTGGAAGAACAGATTGAACCGTCTCCTGTTTTTGGCTCGTCCACCCTGGATACGGATAATCTCCTTGGTATGGCGAAAATAAAAGGAAAGGTTAAGATCCTTCTGGATGTTGATAAGGTGATTGGAAGAGAGGGTGTTTTGAGTCAGTTTGAAGAGATGGCCGAGCAAAAGGTTTCCGGTTAGCCATCAATTGTTATAATGATTCATTTTAAGCCCATTACCGATAAAGAATTTAAAAAGTTCAGTACGCTTATTTTTCAACAGTGCGGAATTTTTTTGAAGGTTGAAAAAAAGGAATTACTTAACGCCCGTCTAGGCAAACGTCTGCGTGAACGTGGCATTAACTCCTTTGCCGCCTATTATGACGATGTCGTCAATGATGCAAGCGGTAGTGAACTGATTCATCTGATCAACAGTGTCTCAACAAATTTTACCAGTTTTTTCAGGGAAAAAGCCCATTTTGACTATCTCAGTTCAACTATTTTGCCTGATTTTATCAAGAAAAATACAGGGGGACGGCGGTTGTCCTGCTGGTCGGCGGCCAGTTCTTCCGGAGAAGAACCCTATACTCTGGCCATTGTCCTCAATGATTTTTTTGAATCTCATCCTGGCTGGGATTATTCAATTTTAGCAACGGATATCTCGACAAAGGTTTTGAGTCAGGCCAGGAAAGGCGTTTACAACATGGACCGGGTCTCGCAGTTGCCAGTTTCCGTCCTGAAAAAGAATTTTAGAAAGGGAACAGGCAAATGCGCCGGATTTGTCAAGGTCAAAGAGCATCTGCAGCGTCCGCTGACTTTTCAGCGTTTTAATCTCATGGATCGTTTTTCCTGGCAGAATGATTTTCATGTTATTTTCTGTCGGAATGTAATGATTTATTTTAATACAGAGACCCAGGAGCAACTGGTAAAAAAGTTCTATAACTGCTTGGTTCCAGGTGGTTATCTCTTTATTGGACATTCGGAAAGTCTGGCAAATATTAACCATCGTTTTAAACAGGTGGCAACAACAGCCTATCAAAAATAAGTAATCGTTCACCAGCACCTCATCTTCGCCCGTTCGGAGTCTGCGCTTACCTGAGCTTTGGCGCTATAGCCCCTCTATGCGACAAGGCTCAGGTAAGCGCAGACTCCGAACGGGCGAAGAGGAGGTGCTGGGGAACGATTACTTATTTTTGATAGGCTGTTGTTGCCACCTGTTTAAAACGATGGTTA
>JAGHCC010000387.1 GCA_021160685.1 Desulfobulbaceae bacterium
CCTGGTAGGAGATCTGCCGAGATAATTTCCTGGCTTCAGACGCGTCCTTGAATACCAGCACAACGCCTAACGTCTCACCCTGATCTGTTGTAATCGGCGCCGCCGAGTTCTCGATGGCAAATTCCTTGCCTGAACGACTGACCAGGATCGTGTGATTTGCCAGACCGACAATTTTACCCTCGATCAGGCAGCGCGTCACAGGATCCTGTGCCGGTTCACGGCTCTTTTCGTTGATGATATGAAAGATCTCGGTGAGGGGCCGGCCTTTCGCCTCTTTCGCGCTCCAACCTGTCAGGGTTTCCGCCACCGGGTTGAGAAATTCGACAAGACCCTGGTTATTCGTGCTGATGACGGCATCACCGATGGACTGCAGGGTGACCAACGCCTTTTCCCGTTCTTTGTACAACTCCTCTTCAAGGGCCTTTTGCCTTGAAATATCACGGCCCACACCGACGATGCTTACGGGGTGGCCTGCTTCGTCCAGTACCGTCTTGTCAGCCCAGGCGAACCAACGCCAGCCATTTGCTGTTTTGGCTCGCTGTTCCAGGTAACACTCGTAGGGTGGGCGGGAAAGCGCCTCCATGGCCTGTGCTGTGGCCTGCTGATCCTCCTCGTGAACCAGCGGCATGAAGGTATTGCCGATGAGTTCCGCTTCGGTTTTAGCAAATGTCCGGCAGTAGGATGGGCTGACAAACTGAAACCGTCCTTGCAAATCCACCTTCACCACCATGTCGCTTTGATTTTCCACCAGCAGGCGATACTTTTGTTCACTTTCCTGGAGCACTTGTTGAGAGTGCTGCCGCGCGAAAGAATCGCTGATAAGGCAGGCCGCGACTTTCAGGAGTTCCATATCCTCGTTCTGCCAGTCCAGTACATGACGAATATTGTCAAAGCCGATAAAACCTGTCAGGTCTTCATTGGTGTTCATCGGCATAATCAGGCAGGAACGAATGTTCTGCGCTTCGAGGATCGCTCGTTCTGCTCCGGCCTCGGGCGGCAACGCCGATACGTCGGCTACCTGGAAGGCAACCCCTTTCCTGAGTTTCTCCATGAACCAGGGCAGGCTGTCGGCAGGTAACCCTTGCAGATTTTCAATCTCACCGGCAACACCTGTTGCACACCATTCATGGGTATTGTCCATCAGCTCCCTATCCTGCCGGAGAAGGAAGACGTAAGCGCGATCCGCGTCGACAAGGCCGCCCATTTCAGCAAGCGAGACATGGATGGCCTTATCCCCGTCAGCGCAATTTGCCAGACGCGCGGCAATGCTGGAAAGCACCCTTTCCATGCGGAGATGCTTGCCCAGTTCTGATAATTTCGGGTCTGATGGCTGCGAGTTGTTGTTTGGCTGTTGAGTGTTGATTTGCTTTTCCTCTGTTCAGGCAAGGAGATTTCCAGGCAACGTATCATTGTAATTTACATAAAATAGTAGCAGTCCGCCATGATCAAAATCAAGTCAAATTAAAATTATTACATCTATTATGAATCAGATGAACCTCGTTCTTTGTTATTTATGTTCTTGACTTGAGTGGCTGTAACCGGCAAGGTAGAAAGAAAGGGAAAGGTGAAAGGATTCGGATTTTTTTGACATTGCATGCAGCCGATGAAACAATGAATGTAACCATTTAGTCGATAAGCGTAGACTTCGATATGGAGCCTCCTGAACAGTTACAGGGTGGTGTTTAGGCAATTTGGTGGCCCCACCTGAGTAGTTACTCTTTTTGTATTACATCCAGGCTCTGGCTATCAGTCTATCCGGGACAGAACCAAGCCGATGTTGTCGTCCCCACCAGCGGCCAGGGCCTCTCTTTTGAGCACCTCAATCATGATTTCCAGATCCAGATTGCCGCGAAGAACATATTCAATGGTTTTCCGGGAAATTAAATCATGAAGACCATCGCTGCAAAGCATGAAAAGATCTCTGGGATAGAGTTGAAATGAGCCGCTGTCCGGTTCAATATCATCTTCACCAAGGGACTGGGTGAGAAAGCCGAGTCCCGGGTGGACGTCTCGTTCTTCCTCGCTTATTTGTCCCTCTTCAAACAGTTCTCCGGCCAGGTTCTGGTCACTGGTGACCTGTTTGAGTTGGTTTTTCCTCAAGTGGTACAGACGGCTGTCGCCGATATGGGCCCAGTAAACCTTATAGTCCCTCAGTAAGACCACATCGGCGGTGCTGCCCATGCAGCAAAAATTCGGCTGTAACTCTCCTTTTTTGATGATTTCTTCGTTGGCCTTCAGCAAAATGTCGGTGACCTGCTGCTCTAAATCACCGGCCTGGGGCTGGAAGTTTTCCATAACCGCCATGGCAGCGTCGGCGGCCACGGCTCCTCCCGGTTGCCCTCCCAGGCCGTCGGCGATGGCAAAGAGCCAGGTATCTTCATTGACCTGTTTTGCGCAAACCCGATCCTCGTTCGTCTTTTTTTTCAAACCGATATCGGTCAGTGAAATAAAATTAACCCGCATACAAAAACCTTTTATTGGTAGAGAAACTGGTTGAACTCCGCCAGCTGCATGCGCAGACCGTGAGCCTGGATCTTGAGGGCAAACTCTTCCAACAGTTCGGTGACCTCGCCCCTCTGTTCGTCATCATAAAAGAGATACAGCGAACTCATATTCTGCGGTGGTGCGGACTGCACACAATCAATACTCTGCTCTTTCAGGCGCATGAGCACCTTCAAGGCTATTTCTGCATCCTGATAACGCTCATCTGCATTACGGCGGCAACAGGTTTTGATGAATTCGGCAAGCAGGGGCGGAGTATTCTTGGCAAATTCCCTGGGGTCCGGGATGTCCTTGTTAAGATGCATCTCCCTTAAAGCCGCAAGATCATCGTCCGGATGCGGCTTCCTGCCGGTAAGCAGCTCAAAGGCCGTGATGCCCAGACCATAAAGATCCGTTCGGGCGTCTACGGGATAAGAATCAATCTGTTCCGGAGACATGTAGGGCAGGGTTCCTTCCATCTCGATATTTTCAGTGCCGAATGGGCAGGCCAGGCCAAAATCGAGAATTTTGACCTGACCGCTTTTGAGCATGAAAAGATTATCCGGTTTAATGTCCTGGTGGACGATACCCCTCTCATGTGCATAGGAAAGGCCGCTGCAGACCTGGATGAGAATATCAACCACTTGCGCTACCGGCAGCCGCCCGGCCCTTTTCAGAATAAGATCAACAGGAGTTCCTTTAAGATATTCCATGATGATGAAGAGCATGCTGAAGCGCTCCTCCACATCATAGATATTCACAATGTTCCTGTGCTGCAGTTTAGCAATAATTTTTGCCTCCTGGACAAATCGGTCACGAAAATCCGGCTCTATGGCAATCTGATTTTTAAGCAATTTAATAGCCACATGCCGGCCCAGGGTTCTGTGGTGGCCGAGATAGACTATGGCCCAGGCGCCCTTACCCAGCTGATGATCGATGGTGTATTTGCCGATGGTAAGGTCAGAGGTCCTTCCTTCGGCTTCCAGCCGTTCACAGACCAGTCCGGTGAGAAATTTCTGCAGTTCAAAATGCTCTTCCACCAATAGGGTAAAACAGTCCCTGGCCAGTCTCCAGAGCTTCACATCGGTGGCTGCCACGACAGTGGCGGGTCGGGATTCATCGGTAAGCAGGGCCATGACGCCCACCATGTCACCCCTTCTTCTGGTGGACTGTTTATACTCCTGGTCGTCCTTGTCCTCAATAATATAACATCCACCCTCCTCTATAAAGTAAATGGCTTCTCTCCGAATACCCTGACTAACAATTGTGTCACCTTCGTGAAAGGAGACCGGCGCCAACCGGCTCAGCACCGCCCAGTAGGTGCCGCGGGACAACAGGCTGAAAAATTCCAACGCCATAAAATAATCCATACTTTCCATGATTCGTTGAATCCGGGGATTATCCAAAAGCATTTCATTTTTATGATTGTCCGGTTGCAGGGTGACATGCAGGAGAAAGTTGCCGGGATTTTTCGCCTGTCTGCACGAGAGAATGATGCCCTGTTGCAGCTGCCAGAATTTTTCGGCAAAGTTATAGCGGTAGATGGTGACGCTAACCGGAAATTGAGAAAGGGCATGGTCTGTTTTCAGGGTCATGCTTGTCAAGGTCATGCTGACAATGCCGACGAAACGGCTGACCGTTTCTGTTGATGTGCCATTTTGTATGGTGGTAATGACTGCCAGGCCTGAAGTTTTGGTTGTTAAAGTGCTTTCTTGTTTCATTTTTTTCCTTAAAATAAAGTAACTATTCAGCTGCACTCCATCTTCGCCCATATTTGGTCTTCTCGAATAGCACCAGTGCGGAGTCTACGCTTCGCTTACCGTTCAAAGCCCAGGTAACCGTAGATTCCGAAATGAACGAATATGAAGCGCCCCGCAGGAAGTGCCCTTGGGGTGCACATCTGAACAGTTACAG
>JAGHCC010000361.1 GCA_021160685.1 Desulfobulbaceae bacterium
AACTGGCCGACCTTTAGGAGATGCTCCGTTTGTAAAAATGCTGGAGAAAAAACTTAATAGAACTTTAGTGCTGAAAAAGCCAGGTCGAAAAGCAAAAAATTAAATAGATATACTGTCCCCCGATATCAAAAGGGTGGCTCTGCGGCCGGTTGTGTTTAGGTTACAAAAATATATTTTTCGCAATGCAGGCAATATGTTGGATATCAGCATGCAAGCCGGACGGGTTTCGGCTCGACAAAAAAATGGGTCTAACCAGTCTGTTGCCGTATGCGGCTGGGAACTTGCCCATAATCCGGCGGGCCGAGTCATCACACTTGCTCAACTCTATGCACAATCGTTTGATGTTGAGATCATCGGCTGTATCTTCCCTTTTTGGGGAGAACAGCTATGGGAACCTGTCCGCGAAATGCCTTTTCCCAAGCATATACTTACAGTTCACGATGAATCTCGTTTCATAGAGCAAGCCACAGCCCTGGTTGCCTCTCACCCCTATGACACTGTCCATCTCTCCAAACCCCGCATTGTCAATATCTTCATCGGCTTGCTCTACAAAGTGATCTGGGGAGCCAGGATTCTTGTAGATATTGATGATGAGGAATTGGCCTTTGTCGGAGCGGATTCCTGCCTTGATCTTGACCAGTACATTGCTCAGCACGGATCTCTTCCCGAACTCAGACACCTGTCCAAAAATCTTTGGACCAGATTGGCTGTTGGATTGGTTGATATTTTTGACGGAATCACCGTTTCCAATGTCGCCTTGCAGCGCCGCTACGGGGGGACTGTCATTGCGCATGCCCGGGATGAAAACGTATTTACCTCCTCGTTGGTCCTGAAACGAAAAAGCCGCCAACGCTTTGGCATTCCCCAGGATGTCCAGGTGGTTTTGTTTCTGGGTACGCCTCGAGCACACAAGGGGCTTCTTGAGACGGCTCAAAGTATTGCTGCCTTGTGTCGAGATGATGTTATATTTCTTGTCGTCGGCAATTTCGAAGATCCGGGGCTTAAACCGGCTTTACAAGCCATTCAGGGGGTACATTTTCATTTTTTAGGTAACCAGCCGTTTTCCGGGCTTCATGAAGTGGTCGCTCTTGGAGATGTGTGTGTGCTCTTTCAGGATGTCGATTCGCTTGTTTCAAAATTTCAAATGCCCGCCAAACTTTCCGACGCCTTGGGCATGGGCCTGTCGGTTCTGGCAACGAGAACGCCTCCCCTGGAGCAAGCCTTTGCTGCCGGTGCATTATTACCGGTTGAACACAACACACTAACAGCACAGCTGAGTGCTGCTCTGGAAAACACACCATTAGCTGCCGCCACAAGAGATGCCGGCCGACATTGGTTTCAATCTGAATTGTCATTATCGCTCAATGCCAAACGGTTGTATGATTTTGTCGTCTCTCGCTCATCGGGTTTTGGATGGTACAAAACGTTTAAAAAAATGCGTTCTCTGTTTCCCAATGAGGTGAAAACGTTAAGCAGATATTGCTTTTCAGTGTCTGTAAAACATTCTAATAGTACAATTTCGCCGCGCATTGCTTTTGTAGTCCATGTTAATCAGTTGGAACTATGGCCCGGGATTGCCAGGCGCCTTTCTGCACAGAGATCTTGTTTTGATTTGTTCATCACAACAATCCATGAGTTAGAGGAAAAAATTCGAGAGGATGTGAGAAAGGACTTTCCCGATGCCCGGATTCGGGCATTTCCCGACTGTGGGATGGATATTGTGCCGTTTCTATCCATTATGCCTGATCTGATAGCGGCTGAATATGATGCTGTTTGCAAACTCCATACGGAAAAAGGAAGCAAAGGTAATAAAGACCGCCTCTGTCAGGAATCAATGTTGGAGAATCCGGTGACAAGCGATGTGGGAATAAACACCATTGGCAAAGCATTTGTTCAAGATCCGGATTTGGCGTTGGTTGGGCCGGGACCTTTCTATTTGTCTGCCGGCATGGTTATGGGTGATAACGAGAAAGATTTGTTTCGCCTTTTTGGATTGACGTGCAAAGAGGACTTTTCAAAACAAAACTGGGGGATTTTTGCGGGTACCTCTTTTTGGTTTCGGCCCTTGTTTTTTAAACAGTTGGCCGGCATGACCGACAAAATTATGTCCTGTCTCGAGGATACGTATCATCGTGATGGACAAAACATACATGTTTTGGAATCCTTGATGGGGCTTGTATCCTCGCTGAATCAAAAACATATCGGGTTGCTCCACCAAAACCGTTCCGAAGACCAACTCCCGGCCTTGCAAATCCTTGTTGAGCCGAACCAGGATATCGGCAGAGCCGGCGTCGGTCAGGTTCTGCGACAACTTTCCACCCTGGCTTCCGACCATGCCCTGATAAGTGAGTCCGGGTTGTTTGACGCATCGTACTATCTTTCCCATCAACCGGGTCTGGTCGGCCTTGGAGTCGACCCTGTGATCCATTATCTGTTGATCGGGAGATTTCGAGGACTTCGTCCCTGCCCTGATTTCGATTCTGCCTGGTATATTGCAAAATATACAGAAAAGATTGAAAAAAATACCGACGCATTGGTCCATTATCTACGCTGTGGGGTGCATGAAAACCTTTCTTTGCGGGAAGATCTCAAGGCGCAACAAAAGGATCTTCCCGGATTCAGGTTCAAGGCCTTGAACAGTGTACTTATCAACTGGCAGGAACTGGCTGAACAACAACGAAACTCCGAGATTGTTTCCATTGTCATTCCGGTATTGAATCAACCCGAATTGACCACGGCTTGTGTGCAGTCGCTGTCCTCATGCACTGGGTCTACCCGGTTTGAACTGATTCTGGTTGATAACGGTTCCAACCGGACGACCCGAGAAGTTTTGGATGATATTGCCCGTGAGTATGGATGGATCAGGGTTCTGCACAATGAGGAAAATCTGAATTTCGCGTTGGGGTGCAACCTCGGGTTTGCAGCATCCAAAGGAGAAAAGGTTGTCTTCCTGAACAACGATACCACGGTGACACCTGGCTGGTTGGATGCAATCATAGCTCCGCTGGATAGAACCGATATCTCGGCTGTCCAGCCGTTACTCCTCTATCCGGATGGGTTGGTACAATGTATGGGTGTCGTATTTTCGAAAAAGAGTGTTTTGGGATATCCGCTCTATGCCGGAATGCAGCCCGAAGCTGGATGGACTGATCGCAGCCGGACTTTACAGGCAGTGACCGGTGCCTGCATGGCGGTTCGTGCTGCTGATTTCATCAGAGCACGCGGGTTTGATCCTTTGTTTGTCAACGGACAGGAAGATGTGGATTTGTGCCTGCGTATCAACCGCTACAAGCGCAGAACATGCTGGTACGAATCGACATCCCGTGTTTATCATCATGAAAGCCGTACAGAAAAAAGGCATGCATTCAATGAATATAACCGTAAAAAATTTATACGACGATGGCGGGGAGCGATTACCCCTGACGACACACAGCACTATGAGACAGATGGCTTTATGATCGTCGGATATGACGCAGACAAGAAAAAAAACATCCGGTTGAGTACATGGAGGCCCAGACTGAAAAAATGATGGTAATGAAATCGACTGAAACGACATACAGGGTGGATACGGCCTGGTATCTGAGGACCTACCCAGATGTGGCCGCCAGTGGCATGGACGCCCAGGACCATTATGATCGTCATGGGCGCTATGAGGGGCGTTTGCCGCATCCTTTACGTGCTATTGATCTGGAAACCGCCATGTGGGGCGGTTTTTCGCGTTTAGCGTTGCCCGAGCTTACCGGCCTGGTCAGCCAAAGCAAGGACCGAAATGAACAGATCTACGCAGCCTGGGCACTCATGCGCTGGTATGCCGGTGAACAGAACTGGACTGCTGCTGAAAAATTCATTGATCTGATGACAAGTGATTTGCCTTCCTATCTTGATCATTCAGGGCCGGTTCTACTGGTTGCCGAAGTGCTGTTGCGTTGCGGCCGGAGGAACGAAGCGCAACAATATTTGCGTAAGGCCATGGCCGCGCGCGGTAAGCTGCCGGATCTTTGCCTGGCTGGGGCGAATATATGTTTGGCAATAGATTCGGCAGAGACACCAAACGAAGATGCTTTGCGTCTGCTGTGGATCAACTGTGTTCTGGCAGGTGCCAAACTGGCGCCGTTGTTCTTGCGGGATGAGCGCCGCCCACTGAGTCTTGACAATCTACAGGCTGCCGGCCCGCTCCCGGCTTGCCCAATGGGGGATCAGCCAAAGATCAGTGTAATTATGCCGGTGTTCAATGCGGCAGGCTTTGTGGAAACGGCTTTGCGCGGCTTGCTTGACCAGAATTGGCAAAATTTTGAAGTGCTGGTAGTTGATGATTGCAGCACGGATGCGACTGCACAACTGGTGCAGGATATTGCCCGTCAGGATGAACGAATTGTTTTACTGCGGCAGACAAAAAATGGTGGGGCCTATGCGGCGCGCAATGCAGGGCTGCGCCATGCCACCGGAGACCTGGTGACAAACCATGACAGTGATGACTGGTCCCACCCCGAGCGGCTGGAGCGCATGGCGCAACCGCTTCTGGCAAATGAACAGCTAGTGGCCTCCAGGGCACACTGGGTGAGGGCCGATACCTCCCTGCATTTTCAGCGCTGGCGTATGGAACGCAGCTTGATTCACCACAGTGTTTCGACTTTGATGTTCCGCCGTACGGCATTGGCGCAGCTGGGTGGATGGGATGAGGTGCGGGTGGAAGCGGATACTGAACTATATCGACGCATTCTGCGTATCTGGGGAGATAAGGCGGTAGTTGATGTTCTACCTGGGATTCCATTGGTATTTGCCCGCCAGGAAGCAGATTCCTTGACCGGTGCAAAATCGACCCATCTGCGGACGCAGTTTTGGGGACTGCGCCGGTTGTATCGTGAATTGTCGAATGCCTGGCATGAGAGGGTTGCCTCACCTGAAGCGTTGCATTTGGCCCATGGGGGGGCACGCTCCTTTCCGGCTCCGCCGCAAATTCTGCGTGAATCACCTGAAATACCTGTTTACGACTGGGTGCTGATGACCGACTGTGGCGCGGACGCATCCACGTGCGCAGGTGCGAAAGCCCTGATAGAGCGGTTGCTGCAGGTGCATCAGCGCGTTGGTCTGTTTCATTGGCCGGATTTCAATCGCTTACAGGAAATTTCCGGCTGGTTTTTAGAGCAGGCGGTTGAGGGTCGGCTGGATCTGCTGTTGCCTGATCAGAACCTTGAGTCCCACCGAATGGTTATTCTGGGGGCCGGGTTGCAGGATTACCCGCCGGATTCCCTGCCGCAGGTGCAGTGCAGTGCGCGCCATGTCGTTGATGATATTGCGGAATTGGAGGACTTGCCGGCACCCTTGATTACAGCAGGAAGTCAGTCCGACAGCGACCGGGCTCTGATTGAGCAATCCGGCCTGTTCTGTGCGGACTGGTATCTGCGCCGTTATCCGGACGTGGATGCCGCAGGTGGCGATCCTTTGGCGCATTACCTGGCTCATGGTGGAGGAGAAGGACGTGAGCCTGGTCCGGACTTTGATACGGCCTGGTATGTGGGGCAGTGTTCATCAACGCCTCAGAACGGCGAGCCGCCTTTGCTGCATTATCTGAAAACGGGAAGAGCATTGGGTTGCAAGCCGGAATGCCGGGAATTGACGGGTGTGTTGGAAAATCGACCGGGCCGGTCAACGGTGCTGGTTTGTGCTCATGCAGCGGATGAACAGATGTTCGGGGCCGAGCGCAGTTTGCTGGATGTGCTTGAAGGCTTTGCGATGCTGGGGCTGACAGTACTGGTCAGTGTGCCCGGCATGGTGAATCAGGCTTATATTCAAGAGCTGAAGGCTCGATCACACAAGGTATTTCGTGTGCCGACGGAACAGTGGAACAATAATAAGCCACCCTGCTCCTGGGCCGTCACTCGTTTTTCTGAAATCATTCGCCGGCATGCAGTAGATATGGTTTTAGTCAACACTCTGATGTTGCGCGAGCCGTTGGTGGCCGCACGTGATGTCGGGGTGCCGGGTCTGGTGTTTGTGCGTGAATCCCTTGAACACGATACCGCCCTGTGTCAGACCATTGGACTTCCTGCAAAACAATTGAAGGAGGTCGTGCTGCAACAGGCGGATGGTGTCGTGGCCAATTCAGCGTTTACCGCCGGCCGGTTCAATAAGCCCGGGGCCACTTGGATTGTTGGTAATATCGTTGATCCGGATGCTTTGAATCTTCGAAATCTGCCTGACCCACGTTCCATCACGGTGGCAATGATCAGTAGCAATCTGCCCAAAAAGGGGTTGGATGATTTTATTGAAGTCGCGCGTTTGCTTCAGCGGCGTGCTCCCAGGGTGCGAATGCTTCTGATTGGACCGGAAAACGAGCATACCGCAAAAATCAGGCAAAAGAAGCTTCATGGAGAACTGCCCGAGAACCTGCATCTGGCTGGTTATGCTCCCACACCGGCGGAGGCCGTGGCCCAGGCCAACATCATTGTAAATCTTTCCCATTTTGAGGAGACTTTTGGTCGTACGATACTGGAAGCCATGGCAGCTCGGCGTCCTGTTGTTGCGTATCGCTGGGGTGCGCTGCCTGAACTGATTGAAGATGGCCGGACCGGTTTTCTGGTGCCGTTTAAGGATGTGTCTGCAGTGGCTGAAAAGCTGATGTTTTTTAGCAACAATATTCACCGGATAACCACCATGGGCGTTGCGGGAAGGAGCTTTGCGGCCCAATATGACCAATCGCGCCTTGTTGAACAATTGCGTGAATTGTGCCGACAAGTGTTGGAAGAAGGTTGAACGGTAAAACTGTTTAATTTTAAGGGAATAAGGGGGACGCCCTTTATATCTATAGTTTTGAAAATTCCAACAACAAAAATAAACACAAATAGATACG
>JAGHCC010000003.1 GCA_021160685.1 Desulfobulbaceae bacterium
CAAGATGAACGGACGAAAAAATGTCGATGTGTGAACTCAATGATCTAGTCGCTGATTTTGAGGCTGTTCAGGAGGAACAGGCAGCCTGCCTTGCCGGAAATCGCTTGAAGACTTTGATGTCCTGGTGTGGTCGACGTGAAAATGTTTTTATGAAACTAAGGCAGGGATTCGAGCAATTGGGCAAAGATGTGTCCAAAGGAGCTGATGATCGAAAACAGCTGCAAGAGATCATTCTTCGGCTGCTTGATAGTGAAAAAAAACTGGGGGGCCTGTCTGGCCGGCAACGGAAAATCGTTAAAAAGAAAATACATGGGATCAGGAAAGGTCGAAAAGTTGTGAAGGGATACTCCATGTATCATGGAGAAAATTCTAAACCGAAATATTTAAGCAGTAGAACTTGAACAGTTACAGAAAAGTTTTATTGAGATCTAGCATTGGAGGTTGTTATGGATGTTAACATCGCCACGGAAATGAAAGGTGCACAACAAACTGTCGTAACAACGACGATGGAATCCGAGCAGGTCGACAAGCCCGTGATTCAGCCGGTTCCCGCGAGCAGTGACGCAGTAACGGTTAACCTGAATGATCAGGCTCTGCACCGGGGAAACACTGGAAAGGAGCAGCTGGACGAAGAAATATCCAGGGAAGAGATTGAGGAAGCGGTTGAAGAAATTCAAGAACGATTTGAGACCATGGGTAGCCATTTTAAGTTCGGCCTTTTTCGTCATCAGGAGTCATCAAGTATTGTTGCCCGGCTCCAGGATCAGAAATCCGGAGAATTGATCAAACAGTTCCCTTCCGAGGAAGTCCTGAAGTTGCGGGAACAACTTGAGGATTTAATTGGTATCCTGTTTGATAAAAAAGTTTAGTTAATTGCAAAAGCTTACCAGCGTCACACGGAGTCCGCGCCTATTTCTTCGCACGCTTACCTGGACCTTCTCGAATGGCACCAGAATTTTTACGAAATCAAAAATGAACGAGCTAAGCGTAGACCTCATCTAAGGCGCTGGAAAGCTTTTACACCCCGAGTTTTCCTCAATGATGTAGTCCTTGGGGAACTATTACAGTCAGTTTAGCTGACGGCTGATAGCTCACTGTTCGTAGCTCATGGCTGAAGACGGTCGAATTATTCCCCTGCCTGGAGACCTGGGTGTTTATTCCTCTTTTTTCTTTTTTCTTTTTAAAGCCCGTTTACACGGGCTTTCTTTTTTGTACATCCCCAACAAAAAAAATTAGGAAAATTTCATCTTTTTTTTCTTGACAATACCCCTTTCCTCACTTTATATATGCCTGTTTCTTTTTTTATAAATCCATGTTCATTTTATGTCTTAGGTTAACCTAACATTCATTTTTTTCACAAGGAGACAATCAAATGTCGAAATTAGTTGCGCCTCATGGCGGTAAAGGTCTGGTATGTGCTTTGCTTCACGGTAATGATCTGGAAGCAGAGCAGGAGAAGGCCGCAGGAATGAAAAAGATTCAGGTAAGCGCCCGCGCCAAGGGTGACCTGATCATGATGGGTATTGGCGGTTTCAGTCCCCTCACCGGTTTCATGGGCAAGGAAGATTGGAAAGGCGTCTGCGAGAATTTGCAGATGGCGGACGGCACCTTCTGGCCTGTGCCGATCACCCTTGATATTACCAAGGAAGAAGCGAACGACATCAACAAAGGTGACGAAATTGCTCTTGAGTATGAGGGTGAGGTCATGGCCACCATGACGGTCAACGAGAAATTCGAGATGACCGAGGCCGACAAAAAATGGGAATGCGAGAAAGTATTTAAGGGCGAAGGCGAAGAGTCTGCCGATGATGTTTTCTGGAAGATCGCTGAAGAAGATCATCCCGGCGTTATCATGGTTATGAACCAGAAAGAAGTTAACGTCGCCGGTCCTGTTAAGGTTCTTTCCCAGGGCGAGTATCCCGCAGAGTATAAAGGCGTTTATCTGACTCCGGCCGAAACCCGCGCCATGTTTGAGGAAAGAGGCTGGTCAAAAGTATCTGCCCTGCAGCTGCGTAATCCCATGCATCGTTCCCATGAGTTCCTGGCCAAAATTTCCATCGAAGTTTGCGACGGCTGCCTGATTCATTCCCTGATCGGTAACCTGAAACCGGGTGACATTCCTGCTGATACCCGTGTAGAGGCCATCAAGATTCTGATTGATAACTATTTTGTAAAAGATAACGTCATCAATGCCGGTTATCCGCTTGATATGCGTTATGCCGGTCCCCGCGAGGGCCTGCTCCACGCCACCTTCCGTCAGAATTACGGTGTAAACAACATGCTGATTGGTCGTGACCATGCTGGTGTTGGTGACTTCTACGGTCTGTTCGAGGCTCAAGATATTTTCGATAAGCTCCCCACCACTGGTGATGCTGGAAAAGATCTGCAGTGTCAGCCCATGAAGATTGACTGGACCTTCTACTGCCACAAATGTGACGGTATGTCTTCCCTGCGTACCTGTAACCATGGCAAAGAAGATCGCGTTATCCTCTCTGGCACCAAGCTGCGTAAGGCGCTGTCCGAAGGCGCTGAGATTGTCGATCACTTCGGTCGTGACGAAGTTCTTACTCATCTTAAAAAATACTATGCTGGCCTCACCGAGAAGGTTGAGGTTAAAATGCAGGGCGCTGCTTCAGGCGATTCCATGTAGGTTGCATATTTTTTAGATTGATTGTAAAAAGGAGGAGTCGAAAGACTCCTCCTTTTTTTTGTTTTTTTCACTGCTAGAGGCCGGTGTTTTTATGAAAGAGATTCAGGTTGGCCTGGATGAACGGTCATATCCAATTATGATTCAGGCCGGGCTGCTGGCCGGGATTGGTGAAGATCTACGCCAACGTTCGCTGGTGGACAGTTATGTTGTGATCGCGGACCAGCATGTTGCAGATCTTTATGGTGAGGCGTTGCTGTCATCATTGGCAGGGTCTGGGCTGGCTGCCGAACTGCTGACTTTTCCCCGGGGAGAGGCAAGCAAGAATCTGGCGATCATAACAGATTTGGCCCGGAGTCTGGCCCGTCTGGGCTTGGATCGTAAAAGCTGCCTGGTGGGCCTTGGCGGCGGTGTGACCGGTGATATTACCGGGTTTCTGGCCGCTATTTACATGCGGGGTATTTCCTTTGTTCAGGTTCCCACAACACTTTTGGCCCAGGTTGACAGTTCCGTGGGCGGCAAGACCGGGGTGGATATCCCGGAGGGGAAAAATCTGGTCGGTTGCTTTTATCAGCCTCGCTGTGTCTATATTGACAGTGAGTTACTCTCCTCTCTGCCGGTTGATGAGCTTTTAAACGGCCTGGCGGAAGTGATTAAATATGGTGTCATTTATGACGCTGATTTTTTTGATTTTCTGGACCGGAAGCGGCAGGCTGTTCTGGCTCTTGATCTTTCTGTTATTGAAGAGGTGATTGAAAAATGTTGCCGCATCAAGGCCGATGTTGTTTCCCGGGATGAAAAGGAAGCAGACCTGCGGCGTATCCTGAATTTTGGTCACACAATCGGCCATGCTGTGGAAGCCGCTTCCAACTATAAGTTGGCCCATGGAATGGCTGTTGCCATTGGCATGGTTGCCGCCTCCGGCATCGCCCTTCGAAAGAAGATTTTTGCTGACAATGAGGACAAGAAGGTTCTTGAGCTGATCAGAAGCTATGGTCTGCCGGTCACTGTTCCGGCGGAGCTTGACCGAACCCGTATCAAGGAATACCTGAAAACCGATAAAAAGGCGGTTGCTGGGAAACCTTTTTTTGTCCTGCCGGAAAGGATTGGTTCGGTTGTGATTACCGATGATGTACCAGAAGAGTTCATTGATGAGGTTTTGGATGCCGGGTGACAGATGCTTTTTCTGTCCCTCCTTTCTCTTCAGCCTTCTTCATAGACCTGGATTTTCTATGCTGAACCTGTTTAAGCATTGGATATATAAGTTTCCCCCCTCCTCCAGCGGTGCAAAATGTAAAAAAATAAATCTTTTACAGAACTTGTGAATGGCAGGTATGATTTTTCTTCTAAGTGATTAAGATGGGGCAGATGGGCAAAGGACAGAGAGAAAAAATGTCAGAATACACATTAACCTGGATTACCGATAGTCTTGCCGTGGGCTACGCTCCCATGTCATACGCCGAACTTGATTCCATCAGGGATCAGGGAATTGATGGGATTGTCAACCTCTGTGGAGAATTTTGCGATTTGCACGAGATTGAGGAAGGCAGTGGTTTTGAGGTTTATTATCTGCCCATTCCCGATGAGAACGCGCCGGACATGGAGGCGATGGAAAAGGGGCTTCAGTGGCTGGATGAGGCCTTTTATCTCGGCAAAAAGGTATTGGTGCACTGCCGGCATGGCATTGGGCGCACCGGCACTTTTGTGACAGCCTATCTTCTCCGCCGGGGATTGGGCATGAAGGTTGCTGAAAAAAAATTAAAACATACCAGAGCTTCTCCGTCCAACTACACCCAGTGGCGATTACTGAGAAAATACGGCAAAAAAGAAGGTACTCTTAAAATCCGTGAACCATCTCTTGAAAACCGTCGCGTTGTTGATCTTTCCGAGTTTTTCAATGAATATGAAGCACTGCTGCTGGATGTCGATGAGCAGGTTGAGGCGCTCCACCGTCAGAAAGCATTTCCTCGTTGCGGTGTAGACAGTTCTGTCGGCTGTTACCGCTATATCAGGCTGCAGCTCATCGAGACGATTTATCTCAGCAATAAGTTGAATAAAAAACTGACCAGCCAGATGCGCCAGGAAGCGATCGGACGGGCCGTTGCCGTTGCAGGTCAGATCAGGAAAATTGTTCGGCTCAAAAGTGGTTCGGAGTTCGAATCGACCTATGAACAGGCTCGACTTCTCTGTCCTTTAAATGTGGATGGAAAATGTATTCTTGCTGAGTTTCGCCCGGTAAGCTGCCGGCTTTATGGAATTGGTCCGGATGGACCGGATGTTGATTTGATTCGAGATGTTGTCGTCAGTGTTTCCAGGAATGTTTTTGTTGCATTGTCTGGTTCTCTGCCGAATGGGCCGATGTTTACCACCACCTGTTGTGATGCTGTTTCCGGTAAATTTGCCCAGGACTATTTTCACTATATGGCTTCGTTGTAAACATGGAAAAAGGGATAGAGGTGCAGATCCTAAGTGGCAAGAGTACCACCCCTTTAAACCTCTGCCCCTTTGAACCTTTGACCCTTTTGACCCTTTCATAAAAAATGAACCATCTTAAAAAGACGCAACGAATCATGATTGTCGATGATGAGCCGGATATGCTCAATATGATCCAGCTTATTCTCAAACGTAAATTTGATTGCGAAATTGTGTTGGCTGGTTCCGGCGAGGAAGGCTTACGACAGCTTGAAAAATATCAGCCGGATGTCATTGTCAGTGACATCAAGATGGCGGATCTTGACGGCCTCACCCTGCTTAAATTGGTCAGGCAGTTTGATGAAACCATTTCTGTCGTGCTCATGACAGGCTACGGAACCATTGAAATGGCGGTTCAGGCTCTGAGGGATGGTGCCTATGATTTTTTGGAAAAACCGTTTGATAAAGACCATCTGATTCGGATTGTTTCCCATTGTCTGGAGCGAACCCGGCTTCTGCGCGACAATCTAAATCTTCAGGATAAGCTGAGTGATTGCGCATTGCCCCATGGTTTTATCGGTCAGTCACCCCGTTTGCGCGCAACCCTTGATCTGATTTCCAGAGTGGCGAATACTGATGTCACGGTTTTGATTCGCGGTGAGTCCGGCACCGGCAAGGAGGGCGCGGCCAGGGCCCTGCATGAAATGAGTGACCGGAGGGACCGGAAGATGGTGGCCGTTAACTGTCCTGCCCTTCCCGAACATATTTTGGAAAGTGAACTTTTCGGCTATGTCAAAGGGGCTTTTACCGGGGCCGTTAAAGACAAAAAAGGTTTATTCCTGGAGGCCCACCGGTCAACGATTTTGCTTGATGAGGTCGCTGATATTCCACTTTCAATTCAGACTAAGTTATTGCGGGTTCTCCAGGAAAAGGAAATTCAACCCCTGGGGCAGAATGATTGTCTGAAGGTCGATGTCAGGGTGGTCGCCCTGACGAACCGGGATATTGAAGCAATGATTGAGGTCGGGCAGTTCCGGGAAGATCTCTTTTACCGCCTTAATGTGGTGACTGTAACCATGCCCTCACTGGAGACAATGCAGGAGGATATCCCGCTTTTGGCCCATCATTTTTTGGAACGTTATAGAAAAAAATATAAGCGCCAGGAGTTGGAATTAACGGATGATGCCATGGGATATCTTGTGAAAAGAAAGTGGCCGGGCAATGTCAGGGAGTTACAGAATATTTTGAAGAGGGGGGTTCTTCTCTGCTCTTCAAATAAAATTAAAGCGGCTGATCTTGACGCCAATGTCAATAATGAAAAGGAAAAGAAACCCTGTCTTGATCAGTCCCGTTTGTTCGACATGTCGTACAGTGGCGCTAAAAATGAAGTTCTCAAACAGTTTACTACCAGGTATTTGACTGAAATTTTGAAGAAAAATAAAGGGAATGTCACGATTTCGGCCAAACAAAGCGGCCTTGAAAGACAATCCTTCCAGCGGATTATGCGCCGTTATAACATTATTTCTGCGGATTTTAAAAAGTCATAACTATTCAGCGCCTCGGTTGCCTCGAAGTCGGAGTTTACACCCCTGTTTTCAAGGGTGCTTATCTGCTTCTAAGTAACAACCCCCTCACCCCGGCCCTCTCCCCTGGGAGAGGGAGGCAGCCCTAAACAACATATTTAATAATTGAAAAATTTCTACTTCCTCGGACATCCCCTCTCCTTGGGGAGTCATAGGGTGAGGGGGAAATGTTACTTTTATAATAAACGCCGGTATCTTCACCCCGGTTAGGATGCTGAATAGTTACAAAAAAGCGTAGTTGTTTCTAGCTGTCAGTCATGACCGGTGATGACGGCTTTTCTCTGTCAAATTTTTAAATCCGGCGGCTTGTTTTTTGTCATAAAGATGATGTGGTGCATCTTTTAAGTTGCTTTTTGTCTGTAAATAAGAACTTTATGTTGCTGGCTTGAGAAAAACTTTTTTCAATTTTATTATCAGCTTATCATTATTTTTTTTTTCAAAATATATCGATTGATGGATGGTGGCGCGATGTCGATCTTTCTTTCATCCATAAGCCTTAAGGAATGATGATGTCGTTTTTTCGTTAGCAGTTTTTCAGTACGCCTGGCTCGTTTTCAGGAAATAAAAACAGAGAAAGCGTGTCAGCCAACATCTTAAATAATGACCTTTCTGTCCCAA
>JAGHCC010000369.1 GCA_021160685.1 Desulfobulbaceae bacterium
ATTCTCAGCAGAGGGTTGATCGCGCAGATGGGACGCAAATATCTTTTCCGTAATGGTCTTTCCCATTAATTTTACTCCTTATCCATATCAAACAAAAAAAATGTATTTCCTTTTCCGGTCAAATTTGTGATACTTTATCATAACTTAGCAAACATGACACGTTTCTTTTTTGTCCCAAAACGTACGCCATATCAAAATAAGAATGGATCAAGCAAAAGAAAAATCGACAAAATCAATCATGAGCGAAGAGGATGCTGCAATCAGGCTGATCTTCGAAATAATTGAAACCGATTACCCTTCGGAAACCAAAGAGCTTCATGAAATTTTAATGGAGGTGCGGAATCTTTTTCTGGGCCGCTGGCCCAGTCACGAGGCCTGTCAAACCTCTTATCACACCCTGGGTCATAGCCTTGATGTCACTCTGGCTGCGGCTCGCATGGTCAGCGGCTGGAACCGGATTCATGACTCCCATTCCATTCCTCCCGCCGTCTTCAAGGCTGGATTGACTGCAGCCCTTTTGCATGACAGCGGCTATATCAAAAACAAAAACGATCATGAGGGTAAGGGGGGGAAATTTACCTTCAACCATGTTAAAAGAGGCATGGACCTGTCCCGGACCTATCTGACTTCCCGGAAATGGCCCGCAAATCTGATTGATTTCACGATCTGGACGATTTCCATCACAGAGTTTCAGGGGGAGCCTGACCTTTCTTTATACAATGAGTCCGATCCCTGCTCTATCATGGGACGAATTGTCGCCTCCGCCGATCTGGTCGCCCAGATGGCCGATGTCAATTATATTGAAAGCCTCAAATCACTCTACGAGGAATTTCTCGAGGCCTATGAATACGAGGGAATTGAAAATCTCAAGAGCCGATCCGTTATCACTTACGATTCCTTTCACGATTTGCTTACCGGCACTCTTTCCTTTTACAGAGATTTCATGCTGCCCAGACTGGTGCTGCTCGACCGCATTGACCAGTACCTGATTCCTTTTTTCGGCAATGGCCGCAACCCGTATCAGGAAAATATAACGGCTAATATTTCAACCCATTTTTTCAGCAAACAGGTGCAGTGGAAAAAACTGGGTGAAGTCCTTGAGGAACTTGACCTGGTGTCACGGGAAGAGGTCGATAATGCCTTGAGAATTCAGGAAGAGGAAAAACGGAACCTCCCGGACAATAATTTTTCTTCAACCCAGAACCGAATTTTTAACTGGATTGAAAAAGGCCCCTCCTGCGGCAGATGCCTCGGCGTGATACTGATAGATATGGGCGTGGTTGATCCAAAAATTTTGCGGGAAGGACTACTGGCCCAGGTTTTTCATCCCGCATCCCTGCAGGCTCTTTCCCGTCAGGACCTTTTATCCTTGCTCCAAGTTGTCAACCTGACTTTAAACGCACGTCGCGATCCGTGGATACTTGAACAGATTCTGGCCATGATCAATGAAATCCTGTCCTGCGAATCAGCAACCCTGATGCTGATCAATCCCAGGGAAAACAAAATGATTGAGGCAACCTGCTCCCCGGCTTCAAAGGACAGTCTGCAAAATCGTGATATTCCTCTGGACAAGGGGTTGCCCGGCTGGGTCTTTCGTCACGGACGTCCGGCCATTGTCAATGAAAATCAACGGCAAAACCTTCTTGCCAATAGTCACGGCGCTAGTGAAACCCGCTCAATTCTGGCGGTCCCCCTTCACATTATGGGAGAATTTGTCGGGGTCATTGAATTGACCAACAAAAAAGATGACAAATTCACTGAAAATGATGTTAACTTCATGACTATTCTGGCCAATATCCTGGCCATATCTCTTGACCAGCTGACTTTTTCAATTTGATTTTCTTATATTTTCCATTTTGCCGACTACTGTTAAGCATGAATTTACAATAACTTAACATGAATACCACAGAAACACTCTCATAGATATTTTTTTGAACCACGAATGGACACCAATAAACACGAAAAAAATTAGTGCCTTTTCAATAAGTGGTGGTAATGGCAAAATGTATAAGGTTGGGTTGAGTCTTGCGAAACCCAACATTTACGGCTACCACCAGTTATTGAGAAATTACAAAAATTAGTGTGGATTTGTGCCCATTCGTGGTTCTTTTTTTGCCCTTATGACGTCAGCACAACTGACTTCTTTAGAGAAAACTTGCAATGAAAAAATTCCTCTCTTTTTGTTTCATTCTTCTTGCCGGTCTCCTTTGCCAATCAATGGCCAGAGCGGCCCATGGCATCAGTATTGACGGCCAGTTGAAATACGATCCAAGTTTCAGTCATTTTGACTATGCTTCTCCCCTGGCGGTCAAAGGCGGCGACCTTGTTCTCCATGATCTGGGCAGTTTTGACAAAATGAACCCCTACACCCTGAAAGGGACTGCGGCGGCAGGACTAACTGATTTTGTCTTTGAAACCCTTGCCGTGGCAAGCCTGGACGAGCCCTTTGCCGAATACGGCCTGATCGCAAAGGACATCGAGATTGCCGAAGACCGATTATCAATCACCTACACCATTGATGAGAGGGCCCGATTTTCCGACGGCACCCCGATCACCCCCGAAGATGTCAAATTTTCCCTGGAAATCCTGAAAAGTTCTGTTGCCCACCCTTTTTACTCTACCTATCTGCAAGATATCAGCC
>JAGHCC010000146.1 GCA_021160685.1 Desulfobulbaceae bacterium
ATAGCTATTACGTTTCGTATAAAATACGACATCACATTTTCGAGGGCACACTGCAATAAATATCACAAAAGACCTTACTGATATTACTCAGGAACACAGAGGGTGACCCTGCAGGCGATTGCAGTTTGGAGGTTTCAAAAAGAAACACAGAATTATGGATAAAAATCTGGAGAAACAATGAAGACTATTAGTTATATTGCAATTTTGTTGGCAGTTATTTCACTATTTGGTTGTGATAAAAAAACAACCTCTTTAGAAGTAACAGCCACTGCGTATACTTCAAGCGGCAAAGAAACGGATTCAACACCAACGCTTGCGGCATGGGGAGATACTCTCAAGCCGGAAATGAAAGCGATTGCAGTATCTAGAGACCTGCTAAAAATGGGATTATCCCATGGAGTTAAGGTGTCAATCGACGGACTCGATGGAACATATACTGTTCTGGATAAAATGAATAAAAAATGGACAAAAAAAATCGATATTTATATGGGAAATGACGTAAAAAAAGCCAAGGAATGGGGGCAAAAAAAAGTTACTATTCACTGGGATGATCAAAAATCATAATTAGATAGGCGAAGGGGCCCCAGTCCCCTCACTGCCCCACAAACGGATCTACCCCAATATCACGGAAGAACTCTTACAAAAAGTCTATAAATCGTTAGGCTTGTCCTACCCCACGAATCATTCCTGATTTTCCGGCAGGGATGAAAAAATCCCCTGGACTCATTCCGTAAAATGTTCTTCCAAGGGATTTTGATTGCAGGGCGTGTATAATTCACCTTAGGAGGTTGTCCGAGAATAGGCATCTGTTTGAATGCGCTGCTGCATGCAGCATGATTGATCTGTGCAGCAGCCGGTTATGGCTTTGATAAGGGTTTTCTTAAAACCGAAGTTTTTGGTGTTTCAATTAACAATTAGGGAGTTACAGACTCATGAGGTATAAATTTTCCACGCAGATCATTCTTGTTTTTTTACTGCTGTTCTCAGCCAGTTGGCTCTCCGCCGCTGAGGCGCCGTCAAAAGCCGCTAAGAAAGCAGAAGCAATCACGACCGCAGATCCCGAGATACCGGTCGATGAGTTGGAGATTATGCTCCATCCCATGACCGAGGACGAGCTTTTTGTTGAGGCCGACGGCTGGCTCGGGCTGGTCAAGGAGGCCACGCGGAATATCAGCACAGAAAAGCTGAAAGTCAAGAAAAAGACCAAGGCAATCGAGGCGGCTAAGGACAAGCAGCAGGAGACGGAAGGAAAGGAGCACAAGGCCGCCGAAAAGGTCGCAAAGGCCAAACATGAAAAGAAGACCGAGGCGCTGGACCAAATTACAGAACTGCAGGGGATACAGACTGCCCGGATCGACCGGCTCAACGCGGTGCTCGCGGCAATCAACGCCAAGATCGGGCTGGGCGAGAAGGCTGTCGAACAGGATAAGGTGCTGCCCTACCGGCGCTATATCGATACGGTCAGCGGCATAAAGCTCGATGTCACCGACTGGCATGCCGCATCGACCACCATCCTGGGCTGGCTCACATCGACGGAGGGAGGTCTCCGCTGGGCCTGGAATATATCAATATTCGTAGCCACCCTTGTTGCGTTTTGGATTCTGGCCAAGCTGGTGAGCCGGGCGGTCAGCAAAGGGCTCTCCACCATCAACAACCTGTCGGTGCTTTTGACCAAGTTCATTATCTCCATGGCCCGTCGGGTGGTTATGTTCATCGGTATTCTGGTAGCGTTGGCGGCGCTGGAAGTGAATGTCGGGCCGCTGCTGGCAGTGATTGGCGCCGCCGGTTTCGTGGTCGCTTTTGCCCTGCAGAGCACCCTCTCGAACTTTGCCAGCGGTATCATGATCATGTTCTACCGCCCCTTCGATGTGGATGACATCATCGACGTTTCTGGTATTGCGGGTAAGGTCAAATCCATGAACCTGGTCAACACATCGGTAATGACCATGGACAACAAGTTGATGATCGTGCCCAACAACGACATCTGGGGCAATGTCATCACCAACGCCACCGGCAGTGACCAGCGCCGGATCGATCTCACCTTCGGCATAGGTTATGAAGATGATATAGCCAAGGCACAGAGGGTGCTGGAGGAGATCGTGGCCGAGCACCCGCTGATACTGAAGGATCCGGTACCAGTGGTCCGGCTGCACGAACTGGCGGACTCCTCGGTCAACTTCGTCTGCCGACCCTGGAGCAACACGGAAGATTACTGGACGGTCTACTGGGATGTGACCCGGATGGTGAAGGAACGGTTCGATGCGGAAGGGATATCCATTCCCTATCCTCAGCATGATGTGCATATCCTGGCCGATAAGCCACTGCTGGCGACCCTGCCCCCTCTCCATGAGACCCAGCTTTCGACTGCCCAAAAGGAGGCGGGCTCTAAACAATCTGAGAAGCAGGCCGGCCTGGAGGCGGATAATGATAACGACAGCAGCGAGGGATAGCTCTGCTTTCGAAGCCTCTCTATCAGGTCAGGGACCGGATCGAGACCCAGCTGCTCAAGGACTTTCTCGCCGGATACCACATCAGGGTCCTGATCCAGGGGGAATACCTGAGTGGTGCCGCCGGGGAGTTGTTGGTAATCCAGCACGCGTAGGGCGGATAGGTAAGCGAGGAACGAGACTCCGAGCGAAGCGTAATCCGCCGTATGTGAATGAAATATAGATGTTAAAGAATTCAACAAACCATGCCGGATTATCGCCGATATCGCATTGAAGGTGGTTGTTACTTTTTTACGGTTAATTTGCTTGAGCGCTACCAGAATCAACTTCTTGTCCAGCAGATTGAGATTTTGCGTGATGTCGTGAGGCGTGTTCAGGTGCATCATCCATTTTATATTGATGGTTGGTGGTGTTACCTCATCACATGCATTGCATCTGGACCTTGCCGCAAGATGATGATGATTATGCTAAACGTATGCGGCTGGTTAAGACATTGTTCTCGAGAGAAATACCAAAGACAGAACGACGTTCAAGAGTGAGGCAACGAAAAGGCGAACGTGGCATCTGGCAACGCCGTTATTGGGAGCATACGATCCGAGACGAAAGGGATTATGCTACCCATATGGATTATCTTCATTTTAACCCGGTCAAACATGGCTATGTTGATAGAGTCATTGCTTGGCCGTATTCTACCTTCAGAAACCATGTTCAACGTGGGCTATATCCAGAAAACTGGGGAGTGGGAGATATCGATATTCGTGCCGGAGAACCTGGTTGAGACTGACATACGGTGGATTACGCTTCGCTAATCCGCCCTACTGAATTTTTCACGAGATCATCATGTTTATCTCTTTTTTTGTACTAAGCCTGCGTAGGACGGATAGGTAAGCGAGGAACGAGACTCCGAGCGAAGCGTAATCCGCCCTAAGCGACACGAATCATTCCTGATTTTCCAACAGGGGTGAAAAAATCCCCAGGGCCAATTCCGCAAAATGTTCGTCAAAGGGATTTTGATCCCTAAAAAAAAGTTGCAAATAGACATCCTCCCCTTCGCCAGTTCTCTGATACCCGCCATTCCAGGCTTTATACGCCGCACCCAACGCTTTTTGCTGCTCTTCAGCCAGAGCCAACTCGGCAAAGGCCAGGGACGTGGCCGGAAAAAACGGCAGCGGCACGGACAGCCCCTGCCAGTAGAGGTCGAGAAGATCGGCCAGGATATCGCGGCTCTCAGCATGTGGAGGCCAGGTGA
This sequence comes from Desulfobulbaceae bacterium, assembly GCA_021160685.1. Classification (GTDB taxonomy): domain Bacteria; phylum Desulfobacterota; class Desulfobulbia; order Desulfobulbales; family SURF-16; genus JAGHCC01. The sequence goes on from JAGHCC010000146.1 coordinate 3,697, forward strand.
CAATCTGATCCTTGCCGACCAGCCGGGTAGAGCATCCCTCTGAAGGACAGGCATTGCTCTCAATGTTGATGAGCAGATGACTCAACCAGGCCCGCAGCAGGTCTTTCGCCTTGACAGTGGCATAACGGCAGTGGAGCAGACCGGATTCAAACAGATTGGCAAAATGGGCCTGGATGGTAAAACCATTGATCTTAACTTGCAGGGAGACCGGTTCCAAGGGCCTATCTTGATATTGATCGATGCTCCGGGCAAAACGATCCACGTCCCTCTCAAGTTCCCGGTAGACCAGTTCGCCGCCTGGACCGTGGGGCAGAATACCTTCCGCCCTGGCCCGCTCAAAAAGGCTGGTGGTGTCTTTATCCCGCCTGCGGGCCGCCAGCTCCGCATTTTCCAGATGATACCGTTCAAGTCCAGTGAGATCAAAAGGTTCCTTTTCCTCAAAGGGCTCGTTGTCATCCCGCAGAAAAAGGCCCAGCCTCTTTTCACAGAAATACCGGGCCGGATGACAGAAAAAATGAATCAGATCATCAAGGCTCAGTTCCCTGAATTCGTCTCCAGGCTCAACCAGAGGCAGACCATTACGAAAATCAGCGCCCTCCCCTGCTTCACCGGCCAAAACCTGTGCTGCGGCAAAATTTACGGTCGAATAACTCCGAGGCCCGGATTCTTTCTGAAAGCAGGCCGGGTTAAAGGACTGGAGACAATGTTCAGTCACCAGTGACCCATATTTTTTTTCCTTCTCTTTTTGATCCGCGTCCTCTTTGATACCATCACAAATTGCGTCAAGAAGTTCACTGACCAGCACAGAGGGCGGCAGACTGGAGTCATCCTTGATCGACCGTCCCACATAGCTGATATAAAGTTTCTTTCTGGCCGATAGCAGAGCCTCCAGAAAAAGATAACGGTCATCCAGGCGGCGGGAACGGTCACCGGTGCGGGGAGTAGCGGCCATAAGATCAAAGCTGACATGGGTCTGGGGTCTGGGAAAATCCGCGTCATTCATTCCCAGCAGACAGATCACCTTAAAGGGCACGGCCCGCATGGGCAGCATGGAGCAAAACGTCAGACCGCCGGTTAAAAAACCAAAGGGAGACAGTTCACGTCCCAGGGCCTCTTCCAGCCAGGGACGAAGAACACGAGGATCAATTGTTTCCTTAAAATTCGTTTCGTCCTGCAGAAAAGCAAGTTTCAGCAGGCCGTGCCGGATAAACAGAAGATCATCCTGATCTTCCTGCTCCACCTCAAAACACTCATCCAGCAACTCAAGGAGAAGTTGCGACCAGTCTGCAAGACTTTGGCCTTTAGCCAACCGGTCACAGAATCGAAAAACAACCTGCAGACATTCCAGCAGACGCCCCAGCCCCTCTGCGTCAGACACTTCCATTCCACCATAAGCTAAAATCCCGTTAAAAAGCTGATCCCCCTCCATGGCATAGCCCAGCAGCAACCGATCCAGCCCGGCCTGCCAACTGTTTTCATTAAAAGGCGGCAGCCCCAGCTTCTCTTTATCCTGGCCGCTCCGACCCCAGCGGATGCGGGTCTCCTGAATCCAGCGGTCAATGAGGTCAACATCCCGGCCCAGGCCAAACCTGCGCTGCAAGGCGTCACATTCCAGTATGCCCGCCACCCGGCTTACGGAAAAACGGCTTGAAGCAAGATCAAGAAGGGAGAAAAAATCAGCCAGCAGCCGGTTGCTGGTCTGCATGGCAGTATCGGCGATGGAAAAAGGCATGAAACAGGGATCATCCCTCCCCACATCAAAAACCGCCTGGATCAACGGGCCATAGTTTTCGATATCCGGCATCATGACCAGGATGTCCCTGGGACGAATATCGGAATCCGTTTCAAAAAGATGAAGAAAATGATCCCGCAGCACCTCCACCTCCCGCATGGGACTGTGGCAGGACTGGAATGTAATGGAGTTGTCAGGTTTCAGATCCCCTTCGCTTTCCTTTAAAGCCAGGATATCGGACTGGATGGAGGCCAGCAGGCTTGAACCGGCGGGCTTTGTGAAAAACTCATGATATTCACAGTTAAACTCCTGGAGCAGGCTGAAAAAATCCCGGCCAAGATGCCCCATGGAGGCCAGCAGCCGGTTGCCCTGTTCAAGGTAAAGAGCATCCTGATCCGTCCCCTGCCCTTCCCTTTTCCTGACGCGGGCCATTTCACGACCCGAGGCAATGTCGGACCAGTAATGCTCACAGGGATTCATGAAGAAGAGATTGACCTCAACACGCTC